>JANOSQ010000669.1:0-6950 GCA_031415915.1 Fimbriiglobus sp.
GAAACAACGCCGGCTGCTCGTCGGTCCGACCCCGCATGGCACATCCCCCGGGAAGATGCGCCGAGGATAGCGCGATCCAAGGAAGGTGGCAACCGGGAGTTTTTCAACACCCTGCTAGATCGGCTCAGGAACTCCAAGGCGTTGCGTTTTTGCAAACGCAGCGTTTGAACCACCGTGAGGATTCGCTCCACGAAGCGGCACCCCCCTTGGCTCGCGCAGCCAAACGATTTCTTCCGCCACAGCACCGCCCGGCGCAGCCCTGCGACTTGGTGCCGCTACGGCCGGGGGTCGTTGGCGACCGCGGACAACGACTTGTCACAGGCGGCGCAGCATTCGGGTTCGTGGTCGAAGAATTCTTTCACCCGTTCGCTGGGCAGGAACGACTTCAAATGCTGCGGGTGGCCCGGCTGGCCGCCGCGTTTCTTGCCGGTGGGCACCTCGGCCGCGCATTCGGCTTGCCAGATGCGGCAGCCGGGAACCGGATTGGCGGGCGCGGCGTCCATGCGCGTAGTATGCCGGAATCAAAAAGACAGCGCAAGATCAACAAGGTTGGGGTGAACGGTTACAAATCGTTTTCTCTGAATGATCCATTCGCTTTCGAAATATGACCTGATCGTCGCCGTCGCTGTAGAAATCGCGGATCGTCCCCGTCTCTTCGTAACCGTGCTTCAAATAGAACTTCCGCGTGGGAATGTAGCTCGGCAGACCGGAGGTTTCGATCAATAGCAATCGGCCGCTGGCACCGGCGATTTGGGATTCGACGTGCAACAGCATCTGCGCGCCCAGGCCGCGCGCTTGGATCTCCTTCGACACGAAGATCCAGTAGAGGTGCCACGTGCCCGCGGTCATCGGCGTCGGCGCGTAGTAAGCGAACCCGACGGGGCGACCGTCGAATTCGTACGTGATCGCGTGGTGCCCCTCGCAACCGCCGGTGTGGTACTCGCCCAGCAGTTCGCGCAGCGTGGCCAGTTCGAGGGGCTTGAAGACTTTGGTGCCGTCGGCGATCCGCACCAGTTCGTCCGTGTCGGCTTCGAGCGTCGCGCGGATCATTGCTTCTCTTTCACCTTCACCAGCACGAGCAGCATGTGCGGCTTCTCGGCTTTGAAGTCTTTGGGCCGCTCGCCGCCGCCTTTGGTAAAGCACATCGTCAGGGTCTCTTTCTCGAACTTGTAGATGCCCTTCACAATTTTCTCTTTCTCGATGTCGGGACGGATTTCGAACTCCGCGGGTTTCCCGTCCGGATCGACGCTGAAGGTTGCGGCTTCTTTGCGGTCGGTGCCCGGTTGCAACACGAGGAGCTTGACTCCGTCGAACGAGAAGATCGGCCACTTCTCTTTCGGCGGAACCGGATCGACGCCGAATTCTTTGATCTCCCACTTTCCTTGGAAGAGAAGCAGCTCCTTGGGGACATCCTTTTTGTCTTCGGCAATGGCGGAAGCGCCGAGGACAGTGACGGCGAAGACCGAGAGACAGAAGCGCAGCATGGGGAACTCCTCGATGGGAAATTTCAACTCGCTCAACCGGCGGCGCGCAGCAATCGCCCGCGCGGTTCCGGGATCGAACGCCCCAGTTCTTCAGCGGTTTCAATCCATTCTCGAATGACGATTTCAGCGTTGGCTAACGCATCTTGGTAGCTCGCCCCGTCGGCCATGCAACCCGGGAGTTCGGGCACTTCCGCGATGAACGCTTGATCGTCCTGGCTCCAATTGAGAACGATCTCGTATTTGTTACGCTCCGGCATCGTCATCCTCCTCTTCAACAGGCGTGTCAGGCGATTCCGTACCACTGCCGTCAGTGTCACCCGCTAGCCCCGAGGCGATCAACAGGGCGCGGACTTGTTTCACTTGATACGCTTTGGATTGAGAGCCGCGCGGTTGGATGTTCAAAATCTCAGACAGACCATCGTGTGTGAATATGTGATGGTCGCAACGGATTCGTTCGGTGAATCCGAAATGCGCCAACAAACTGCACAGATCATCGAACCGGATGTTGGCATCGGCGCGTCCGCCGAGGACGCGATTCAAAGTCTTTTTGATTTTACTCACTATGCGCGTCCGAAGTGCAATAATTGGCTTCCAACTGTCGTATCCTACTTCCCCTCGGGCTTCGCTTCCTCTTTCTTCGCCTTCGGGGGCGGGAGGAACAGCGTCGGCAGCCCCGCCGTCTCCGCGTCCTTGTTCAACTTCGCCAAGTCGTCCGTCGTCAGCTTGGCGAAGTCGGCGACCAACCCCGCGAGGCGCTGGGTCAACTCGGCATGCAGTTCCTGCTGGGGTTTGGTCGGGGCGCCGTCGCCGTCGCTGACGTTGTTGAGCAACCACGTCAACTGCGACAAGAGCATCGCCCCCGGCTTGGCCGCGAAGACGTCGTAGACGATCTTGGCCTTCGGGTTGTGCAGCTTCTCCTCGACCTCGCTGAGCTTCTCGCCGAAGGCTTCTTCGTCCTTCAGCAGTTTTTTGACGGCGTCGTTGTCCTTGAACAGATCTTTGCGGAACTTGATCTGTTTCAGGATCGCCCGCAGGCGGAGCACCGTGTCGGTGAGAGTCGCGATGTCGTCGCGCACCTTCAGGGCGAGGGCTTCTTGCCGCTTGAGGATGTCGGGTTTCAGTTTGATCCGTGCATCGGGCAGCACTTCCACGGTCGCCGTTTGCGTATCCTTCCCGAGGGTGAGTTTGACCGTGTATTTGCCCGGTGACACCGGGATGCCAACGCCGGGATTGCCCGCATCCACCTTGGCGCCCGGGATCGTGTCGGCGCCGTCGTGGGTGAAGTCCCAGACGAACTTGTTGAGGCCGGGCTTCACGGGCAGTTTGCGTTCCTTTTTCTGGTCGTCCTCGTCTTTCTCATCGTCCTCGCCGTCCTTCTTCGGCTTGCCTTTGCCGACGGCGACGAGCCGCCCGTTGGCGTTGCTGATCTCGAGCGAGAGTTCGCCCTTCAGGGTTTGGCCGAGATGGTACCAAATCACCGCGCCGCTGTCCGGGTTGGGAGTGCTGCTGCCCCGGAGGTGACTCGTAATTTCCCCGCCGCCGCCGCCGGTGTTCCACTTGGTCGCCGGCGATGCCGGGAAGAGGTGGAGAGCCTTCGCCTTCAATCCGTCGGCCCACGTCCGCACGACGGCGATGTCGTCGAGAATCCAAAGCGCCCGGCCGTGGGTGCCGACGACGAGATCGTCGTCCTTCACCTGCAAATCGTGAACGGGAACCGTCGGCAGATTCAATTGAAGCGATTTCCACGTCTTGCCGGCGTCGGCGCTGAATTGGATGCCGCGCTCGGTGCCGAGGTAGAGCTGGCCCTTCTTCTTGGGGTCTTCGCGGACGACTTTGCAGTGCGTCCCGGCGTCGAGGCCTTCGGTGATGCGCGTCCACGTTTTGCCGGTGTCGGTCGTCTTCCAGACGTGCGGCCGCGCATCGTCCATGCGGTGGTTGTCGACGACGAGGAACGCCGTCGCCGCATCGTGCGGGCTGGCTTCGATGCAGGTGACCGTCCCCCAATCGGGGAGATCGGGGACGTTGGCGGTCAGGTCCTTCCAAGTCTTGCCACCGTCGTGCGTGAGGTGGACTTTGCCATCGTCGGTGCCGGCCCACAACTGCCCGGCCTTCTTCGGCGACTCGCTCAGCGCGAAGATGGTGCAGTAGGTTTCGGCGCCGGTATTGTCGCCGGTGATCGGCCCGCCGCTCCACTGTTGCTTCTGTTTGTCGTTGCGGGTGAGGTCCGGGGACACCGCCGTCCAGTTGGCGCCGGCGTCGGTGGTTTTGAAGAGCACGTTGCCCGCGTGATAGACCGCGCCGTCGTGGATCGACACGAGAATCGGCGCGGTCCATTGGAAGCGGTACTTGTGCTTGGCCGGGTCGATGCCGGAGGGGTTCCACTGGTTCACGGTGATGTTGCGCGTTTGCCGGGTGCGGTGGTCATAGCGCGTCAGGATGCCGCCATACTCCCCGGCGTAGACGATGTTCGGATCCTTCGGATCGCTGACCGCGTGCCCGGCTTCGCCGCCGCCGATGCCGTGCCAATCGCCGAGGCCGATGCGGTTCTTCAAGCTGTGGCTCGGGCCGCTGGCGCTGCCGCGATCCTGCATGCACCCCATGATCCGGTAGGGCTTCGAGTTGTCGGCGTGGACGTGGTAGAACTGCGTGATTGGCAACGGCGGGGCGGTCCACGTCTTGCCGCCGTCGGTGCTGATGTCGACGCCGCCGTCGTTGGCGTTGATCATCCGCTCGGGATTCTTGGGGTCGATCCAGAGGTCGTGGTGATCGCCGTGGTGGAAGCCTTTGACCGACTTGAAGCTCTTGCCGCCGTCGAGTGACTTCATCATCGACACCTGCGGTGCGTAGAGAATATCGGCGTTGGTCGGGTGTATGGTGAGCGTGGAATAGTACCAAGCGCGCTGGCGCAGTTCGCGGTCGTCGCTGGCCAAGCTCCACGTGTCGCCGCCGTCGTCGGAGCGGAAGAGGCCACCTTTGTCCGCTTCGATGAGGGCGTAGACGCGCTGGCTATCGGTCGGCGCCACCGCGATGCCGACCTTACCCCAGATGCCCGCGGGCAGCCCGTTCTTGAAGTCGGGATCGTTCGGTTTCTTCTTCGGGGTCTTCAAGCTCGACCACGTATCGCCGCCGTCGCGGGAGACGAACAGGTCGCTGCCGGGCCCGCCGCTGGTGTATTCCCACGGTTTGCGCCGCGTCTGCCAGAACCCGGCGAAGACAACGCGAGGATTGTTCGGATCGATGGCGACATCCGAAGCGCCGGTGTTTTCATCGACGAAACACACCTTCGCCCAGGTTTTGCCGCCGTCTTTGGTGCGGTAGATGCCGCGCTCGGCGTTGGGGCCGAAGGCGTGACCGAGCACCGCCGCGTAACAGACGTCCGCGTTCTTGGGGTCGATGACGATGGTGCCGATCTGACCGACTTGCTTCCAGACGTGCTTCCACGTCTTCCCGGCATCGGTCGATTTGAAGATGCCGGCGCCGGGCGAGACGTTGCCGCGGATGTTCGCTTCGCCGCTGCCGACGTAGACGACGTTCGGATCGGCGTTGGCGACGGCGATGCTGCCGATGGAACTGGTCGGTTGGTCGTCGAAGATCGGCTTCCACTTCAACCCGCCATCGGTCGATTTCCAAACGCCTCCGGACGCCGTGGCAGCGTAGTAGGACAGCGGGTCGCCGGGGACGCCGCAAGCGCGACTGACCCGCCCGCCGGCGAAAGGACCGACGTTGCGGTAAGCCAGCGCCGCGAACTCGGGCGGGCCGTGAGGTTCTTCGGCGCGGATGAGGGGAACGAGCGTGAACAGCAGCAGGGAAGCGAGGAGCATGCGCATGGGGAACCCGCGGAATGAGGCCGGAGAATCGGCAGACTTCGCCCATTTTAAAGGTGATTGAGGAGGCGGGTAGGCGTCGGGTCAAGGAAGATGGGAAGTTGAGGGGTTAAGCAGCGTTATGACCTCACCCTAAGGCGAGCCGACCCTGTTAAGGGTCGGGTGCGATTGCCGAACCCAACCCGACCGTTGACACGGTCGGCTCGCCTTAGCCGCCCTACACTAACCCCATGCTCGCCACAGCTCGGAAACTGCTCGAACTCATCCGCTTCAGCCACACGATCTTCGCGCTGCCGTTCGCGCTGATGGCGGCGGCGCTCGCTTGGAAGACGGAGCCCTTCCGCCGGCTCGATCTCCTCGGCATCCTCCTCGGCATGGTGCTCGCGCGCTCGGCGGCGATGGCGTTCAACCGGCTCGTCGATCGCCGCATCGACGCCGGGAATGCCCGCACCGCCAAGCGCCACCTCCCAGCGGGGACTTTGAGCGTACCGCTGGTGCTAGGCTTCACGCTGGTCACGTCGGTCGGGTTTCTCGCTTCAACACTGCTATTCACCCTCCGGGAGCCGGCGAATTTCTGGCCATTGATCCTCGGCGTCCCCGTACTGTTGTTCTTGCTCGGATACTCGCTGGCGAAGCGCTTCACGAGCTTGGCCCACTTCTGGCTCGGGGCGGCGCTGATGCTGGCGCCGCTCGCCGCGTGGATCGCCATTCGGGGATTGGTGGATTTGGACACCCCCGCCGTTATCGGGGCCGTGGTGCTCTTCTGGGTCGCGGGGTTCGACATTCTGTACTCCTGCCAAGACGCCGACTTCGACCGCGCCGCGGGGTTGCACAGCGTCCCGGCCCGCTTCGGAATCCGACGGAGTCTGCGCATCGCAGCCGTGTGTCACGCCGTGATGTTCGCACTGGTGGTGCTACTCGGATTCGTCTACCCGCCGCTCGATTGGATCTACTTCGCGGGGCTAGTTCCCATCGGGTTGCTATTATTCATTGAGCATCGCTTGGTGAAGCCGGGCGACTTGACGCGGGTGAATCAAGCGTTCTTCCAAGTCAACGGGATCATCGGCTTCGGGCTGCTCGCGCTCGTGCTCCTGCAATTCTGGGTGGGGTGAACGATGGCCTTCCTCGACCGCTTCGCCGCCGCGAAGACCGCCGACAATCCGCTCGGATTGCAGGTGCTCTTCTTCGCTCCACCGCCGCTGGACGCCGACGCGATCCTCACGTTCCTGCGCGCCGAACCGGAGTTGGCCAAGGCCGAGGGCGAATTGATCCGCGTCGCAGATGTGCCGGGAGCGAGCGCGTTCATCGGCGGCGACGGGCCACCCGCATCGATGCTCGGCTTGTTCACGTGGGCCGACCACGCGGTGAAGCTGGCGCAGTTCGACGCACCGATGCCCTACGGCCCCGTCGAGAGCTGCGTCGGTCCGGCCCTGTTGCCACCGCCGATGAAGGTGGACGCCAAGCAGCACACGGCCCACGTGCTGCTTTTCTACGCGGGCACCCACACCGATGTCCGCGAGCAGTTCGTGGCGCTCTGCGCCGTGGCCGGAGCGATTGCGCGCTACGACGAAGCTATTTGCGTGTTGAACGAGGACGCGCGCACGGCCTGCCCCGCCTTCGACCTCATCCCGGATGCCGGGGA
>JANOSQ010000670.1:0-2660 GCA_031415915.1 Fimbriiglobus sp.
CTACTGCGTGGAACTCGCCGTGCGCGTGCTCGACAACGTCGAATCGGACAATCAGCGGGTCTCCCGCGTCCGCATGATACAGGGGACGATGACCGCGGATTACGGGCAGACCCAGAAAACGGTTTACGCTTTCGCCAGCAAGTCCGACAAGGAACAGGTGCTCTATCTCGACCACCCGCGCCCGGCGGTGTGGAAACTGGTCGATTCCCCGACTCCGCACGAGATCACCGAGAACTACTGGCGCTTCCGCTTCGCGCTGCCGCCGAACACTGCGACGAAATTCACCATCGTCATCGAGAGGCCGCTGTCGCAAGCATACCGACTGATCGATTCGTCGGAGTCGCAGTTCACGTCGTGGGTGCAGCTCGGCTACCTCGATGCACAAACGGAGAAGGTCATCCGCGCCTCGTTCGCGATCCGCGCGACGATGGCCCGGTTCGAGCAGCAAATCCGCGACCTCGACGCCGAGCGCACCCGGATCGGTGCGGAGCAAGAACGCATCCGTGCCAACCTCGTCCCCCTCGGTGAGCGCTCGTCCGAAAAGGAGCTGCGTGAGCGCTACATCCGCACACTCACGACGCAAGAAGACCGCATCGTTGCCATCGCCAGCGAGCGCACCAAGGCGAGCGAATTGCTGACCGCCGCCCGCAAAGAATTGGAGGATTCGCTGAACGGCTTGAAATTCGAAGGCACTGTGAAAGCGTGAAATGCGCCTGGCGAGCCGGCCGCGGAGAAAACTCTCTCGGCCCCATCAACACTTCGAGCGGTCGCCGGTTATACTGAAGTAGTCGCCTTCACGTCTGGGAAAGGGGGTTCCGCCATGGCCCAAGCCGTCGTCGATCCCGCCGAACTGCGTCGCTTCGCCGCAAGTTTGAAGCGATTCAACACCGACCTCCAAGTGAACATGGCCGGGTTGCACGCCCAGTTGCTCGCCCTCGGCGATACGTGGCGCGACCAAGAGCACGACAAGTTCCAGCAGGAATTCGAGGACACCATGAAGGTGCTCGAACACTTCTTGGAAAACTCCGGGCTGTACCTGCCGTACTTGCTCCGCAAGGCCGAGCGCATCGAAGAATACCTCACGCAGCGGTGACGCCATGAGCACGGGTGCCGACGTCCGCGAGATCGATGCGCTGCGCGACTGGCTCGCGGTGGCGGCGGTGTACAAGGTGGAATCCGAGGAATCGCTGGCGAGCATCCGGCTCGAAATCCGCCGGGGCATCGAGTGGGTGAGTCAGCAACTCGACCTTTGGCAGCGCTCGATCCGCGACCGCGAAGATGCCGTGGTTCAAGCGAAGGCCGAGCTTTCGGCGCGCCGGTTCCCCGGTCCGACCGGACGCATGCCCGACACCACCGTGCAGGAACGCAACCTCCGGCGGGCGCTCGCTAGGCTCGAGCACGGCCAAGAGCAGGTCGCCAAGTGCAAGAAGTGGCTGGTGAACCTGCCGAAAATCGTCGATGAAACATTTTCCGGGGCGGGGCACCGGTTCGCGCTGTTACTGGAAGGGGATGTGGCCAAGGGGTTGTCCCTGTTGCACCGGCAGATCGATGCGCTGGAACAATACGCCGAGACGCGGGCCGACTTCGCCCCCGCCCCATCCACGACCGCTCCGGAGTCGCCATGAAATTCGGAGCCTCCCGCAGCCAACTCTACGATGCCCAAAAGACGGCCCGCGCCCACTGGCAAGTCGCCTCCGAAACGTGGGGCGACGACGCGCGGCTTTCCCACGAGGAGAAAGTCTGGCTGCCGTGGGACGAGCAAGCGAGCAAGGTACTGCGCGCGGTCGATCAACTGGCCGTGCTCTTCGTGCAGATCCGGCAAGAGTGCGAATTCAACGACGAATGAAGGGCTTTCGATATGGCGACCGAGAATTGGTTCGATCGGCAGCGGGCGAGTTTGCAACTCTTGCAAACTCTCGTGCGCGAGCGGGCCGCGGGCGAAAAGGATTTGACCGACGGCTACTCCGCGAGTGTGGATGCCGCGGACAAAGAGATCGCCAAATCCCGGCGCGTCTTGGGCGCGTCCAAAGCCCGCGCCTTGGGGGAGCAAGCCGCCGAGCGCGCCGCCGCCGAAGCGCAGTTGCAATCGATACTGGGCGATGCGGAGACCGCAGCGACCGCGGAGTATCACGAGACGAAAACGCGGAGCGAACAAAAGCACCGGGCCGCGGAAGCGCAGATCAAGAACGAAACCAAAGATCGCATCTGGACGGTCGATTCGCTCCACGAAGCGGGGGAGAAGCAGGCGGCGGAGTTGAAAGACTCCCGCCTCCGCACCGCGAAACTCGCCGAGGAGCAAATCGAGAAGCAGTGGCTCGCGGCCGAGGTGATGCTCGACCGCGTTCAACTGTTTCGGGAAGATGTCGAGTTCCGCGCCAGTCGATTGCCCACGGAAATCAAGACCGACGCCGAAGGCAAGCTCGAGAAGTGCTTGGAGGACTCCACCGCGGCCCTCGTCAAGCTCCGGCAATCCCCCCTGTCGAAATTCGCCGGTTCCCTCGGCACCATGGTCTGTGTCTTCGTGGCCGGGGCGATCTCGGTCGGGGTCGCCTTGGCCGCGGGGTTTTCGGTGCCATTTTCGCTGGGCGTCGGCCTCGGCGGTGCGCTGCTACTCGGCTTGGCACTCCGGCAACTTCTCGTCTTCTTGGCCCGCCGGCAGA
>JANOSQ010000671.1:0-2463 GCA_031415915.1 Fimbriiglobus sp.
CAACGGAGGCCTGAGTTCACACGAGAGCAAGAAGTCCGGCCTGAAAGGTCGGTTCCCGGTTGGCAATGAATCGGCCTTTCAGGCCGAAGGGATTTGTCGACTCGTAACCCGGGCCTCCGAAGACTCCGGCCCGGGCTGACAGAACCGGCCTGACAGGCCGAAGAATCGGGGCGGGACATTCATCGCTCGTCGGGCGACCGCGAAATCAGTCCCACGCGAGTGCACTCCAAGAATCGTTGCTACACCCCGGTTGTAGGGTGTGCCTTTAAATTTTGGCAATCCTTCCGATGTCTTCTGGAACCACAAGCGTCAGCGCGTGGGTGAGGCGAGGAAACCACCTTCCGTCCCATACCCACGCACTAACGCTTGTGGTTCCAGAAGACTGCCACTGCCAAATTCCGGAGGCACACCCCCGGTTGTAGTTCCCCTTCCCACGCTTCCCCAGTTTCGCTATCCCGGCGGGCGATGAACCGCCCTCCGGGAGTCTTCCGATGGCCCGCCCACTTTTCGCCGTTCCGTTCGCCTTGTTTTTCGGTTCCTTCGCCTCGGCCGAGGATGCGCCGAAGCTGCGCTTCGTTTGGTCGAAGGACGCCACCGCGAACTACCAAGTCATCCAAACGACGACCGTTCAAGAAACGACCCTCGACGAACAAACGAAGAAGCCGGTGGACATCGCAACGGTCACGAAGATGACCATCGGGAAGAAGTGGCTCGTGAAGTCGGTGGACACCGCCGGCGCTGCGACTTTGGAATTGGTCACGACGGCACTCAAGCAAGAGGTCACCCAAACGGCGGGGGAGATGAAGCCGGTCGCCCGCGTGCTCGACTCGGCCAAACCGGAGGACGCCAAGGCGATGCCGTTCTTGAACAAGCCGATCTTCACGCTGAAAGTCGATGCCTTGGGCAAGATTTCGGACGTGAAGTCGGACAACCCCGCCGCGGCGGATCGCCTCCAAGCCGACCTCCCCTTCAAGTTGCATCTCCCGGACGCCGCTCCGACGGCCGAGAAACCTTGGGAACGGGCTTTCGAGCTCAAACTGCCCCCGCCGCTCGGCACGGGCGAGAAGTTCGACGCCGTGCAGAAGTACACCTTCCGCGGCATGAACAAGGATTTCGCGATCATCGGCATCACGACGGCCCTGAAGACCCCGACCGAAGACGCGGCCCTGATGCCGGCGATCGCCCCGATGCTCTGGGAAGGGGATGTGTTCTTCAATGCGAAGTCGGGCCAATACCACGGGGCGAAGCTGTCGATCAAGAAGGAGATCGCCAACCACCAAGGCGAAGGGACGAAGTTCCGCTACACGAGCGAGTACACCGAAGCGCTGGAGAAGTGAGGCGAGTGGAACGCCACATCACCCGCCGACCTTTGTGCGGAACTCGGCGAACGATGCGGACATACCTGCCGCCACGAGAAGCCGCCGAAGTTCCACCGGGTCAGTGATTGTCGAGAGGGAATCGCAGAACGTCGGCGGCACCGGTCCGAACTTCGCTTCCAGCAATTCGGTCACCGCGGCCCGCTGACCGCGCAGATGCCCTTCGAGCAATCCTTTCTCGATGCCTCTCTCAATGCCTTTCTCGATGCCTTTTTCGATGCCCTGTTCCATCGCTTCTTCGCGGGCGATTTGGACGCGAGTCTTGTGCATGGCCGGAACCCTCCCCGTGGCGTTTGCTTCCAGTATATCGCGGAACACTTTCGAATTCTCTTCGGGAATATCGATGTACGTCTCCACGCAATCCCCGAGCAGCGCCTTCTTGCCATCCGTGAGCGGAGACTCTCCCAGACGCTGGATCGCCTCGGCTCCGAATGGAATCCGCAGGTCTTTCGGGGCCTTCATCAAAGCCGAAAGGGCGACTCCGAGCCAGTTGTCGCCGCGGAGATATTCCACTGCCGGAAGAGCCGGTAAGCCGATGTACCGGTAACGCAGGGACATCGTCTGTTCGCCGTCGAAGCGGTCGGTGATTTCGCCCCAGCCCAAGCCGTCGAGGCCGACTTTGAGGAACACGACGACCGGAAGTACCGGCTTGCCCGATGCTCGCCGCAGGTGGAAGTAGTAATCCGGGAGTCGCCGTTCGATGTCCCCGACCGAACCGGCCGATTCGATTTCGATGTGGATCAATGCGAGCGAGGTATCGCCGTCGAGCCGCGTCAACTCGGCGACGAGGTCGAGGACGTGCCGGGGGCCGTCGGGCGGATCGGCGAAGAGTTCTTTGTCGCGCCACGAGACCTTGGACAAATCGAACGCCGCGGCTTGCTCGGGGAAAAAGAGCCGGAGGAAATCCGGGAAGAACTCCCGGATCACCTCTTTGAACAATTGATCGTGGTCGGTGGCCATGCGGGTAATTTACCCGAAGGTCTCGCGCGCCGCTACACGAGCGAGTACACCGGAGCGTTGGAGAGGTGACAGCGTTGTCCGAGCCGGACGCGTGAGCGACGTTTTCAAGCTGAAAACGTCGCTCACG
>JANOSQ010000672.1:0-6249 GCA_031415915.1 Fimbriiglobus sp.
GCCGTCCGTTTCGAGCCTGACGCCGCCACCCACGGTGCCCGCCAGTGCCGGCACCAAAGTCAACCCCGCCCTGCAAGCCACCCAAACCAACCCGTTCGTCCACCGGGAACTCCCGAACGCGCCCCCCATCGTCATCCCGACGCCCGGCGACGAGGCGAGCCAAGACACCAACCTGCGGATGGACGAGCTCACGGCCCTCGCCCGCTACATGACGACCGCGGTGACGACGGCCGACGCCCAAGAGTTGATCCGCCTGACGTTGCGCACCGTGTTGAATCAAACGTCCGCCGCGCTCGTCGGCTACCTGAGCCTCGACCCCGCCGAACCGACGCCGAAGATGGTGCTGCCCGAACGGGTCGCCGTCGATGTGCCCCTGAGCAAGCGGCTCACCGAGCGCGTCCGCGAACTCCGCCGGACGGTCTGGCTCTTCGGCGACGACAAACTCGGCCAGACCCCTGCGGGCAGTCTCTCGGCCTTCACCGATGCGGTCTGCCTGCCCATCGGCAGCTCCGCCGGGGAGCCACTGGCCGCGCTGCACGCCTACCGCACCGGCCGCGGCTTCACCGAGCGGGACGTCAAATTCTTGGAAGCGATCACCGGCTACTTGGCCCCGGCGCTCGAAAGTCAACGGCACCGCCGCAAGTTGGAAGCCGAGAACTCCCGCCTGCGCGGCGCGTCGTCCGTCGCGGACGAACTCATCGGCGATAGCTCGGCGATGATGAACCTCCGCCAGCAAATCGGCCGCGCCGCGCCGATGCCCTTTACGGTGCTCATCCAAGGTGAAAGCGGCGCCGGCAAGGAACTCGTCGCGCTCGCCCTGCACAAGCACGGTCCGCGCTCCTCCGGCCCGCTCGTCGTGGTCAACTGCGCCGCTTTTTCGGCGCCGCAGCTCGAAGCGGAACTCTTCGGCTACCGCAAAGGCGCCTTCGCCGGGGCCGACCGCGACCACCCCGGCCTCTTCGAACAAGCCGATGACGGTACCCTCTTCCTCGACGAAGTCGCCGATCTTTCCGCCGAGTGCCAAGCGAAACTGCTGCGCGTCATCGAAGGGAAGAGCTACCGGCCGGTGGGGGGCGTCAAAGACGTCGCCGTCGAAGTCCGCGTGATCGCCGCGACCTACCGCGACCTCGAACAGGAAGTGAAGCTCGGCCGCTTCCGACAAGACCTACTCTTCCGGCTGAAGGTCATCCCGATCCGGGTTCCACCATTGCGGGAACACGCCGAGGACATCACCGAACTCGCGCGCTTCTTCCTCGAACGGCTCGCGGTGCAGTGCCGCCGACCGTTCCGGTTGTCGGGCGCCGCCGAGCAGAAGTTATTCGCCTACGGTTGGCCGGGCAACGTGCGCCAACTCCGGGCCGTGCTGGAAAGCGCCGCGGCCATGAGCGAAACGGAGGTCATCGAAGCCGAAATGCTCCCGCTCACCGGGATCAGCGAGCCGGCACCGCCGAAGCCGACCGGCGCGGCCGACGCCCCGAGCAGCTTGGACATCGACGATATCGAAACGTGGGCCATCATCAAAGCGTTGGGGCAAACGTCGGGCAACGTCAGCCAAGCGGCGCGCGTGTTGGGCATCAGCCGGGATACCCTGCACACGAAGCTGAAGAAGAAGAACATCGACCGCGAATCGGCCATCGCCGCCGGCGCGGCGGGGGGATAACTTTTCCGGGGGACTCAACTCGCATCGGTGTAGGTGGCGTAGGATGTCGCCGTCTCCCACATCGTCACCTCGACGACGGGGTAGCCTTCGGCTTCCACCCAATCGTAGATGAGCTTGGCGATGTTCTCCGTCGTCGGGTGCTCGGCCATCGCGAAGACCGGTTCCCCGGCGGCGCGGAGGACCGGGATCAGCGGATCGCCCTCGAAGAGCAGCATTCTGTGGTCGAGCGTCCGGTCGATCCAATCGCCGATGCGCTGGCGCATCCCCGAAAAGTCCGCGACCATGCCGAGGGCGTCGAGCTTTTGCGCTGCCACCGCGATGACCGCTTTGCCGTTGTGCCCGTGCAGGTGCCGGCACTTGCCGACGTAGTCCATCAGACGGTGGCCGAAGCAGAAGTGGATCTCTTTCGTCGCGCGGAACATCGGACTCTCCCCGGGTGATCCCTTCAATTGTAGGCGGTCGGATCGGACAGACCCGCGTCGGCGAATCCGCGCCGGCGCTCCGCGCACTTGTTGCAGCGCCCGCAGTGTTGCCCGCGCACCGGGCCGATGCACGAAAAGGTGTGCTGCAAGGGCATCGACGCCCCGCGTTTCAACACGTCGGCCTTCGAGAGTTCCAGCGCGACGTAAGGTCGCACGATTCGGACGCGGCCGTTCACGCTCCGGTTCACCGCTTCCGCCATGCCGGCGTAAAAGGCGTCGGTCGCATCCGGGAACGGGTTCGATGCGAGGGTCGCAGTGGCGAGTTCCGACACGTCGTGGAAGTGGCACCAGAGCAAGGCTTTCGTCAGCAGGATCACGTTCCGCCCCGCGAGGTAGACGGCATTGTCCGCAGTGTGCTCGTCCGGTGTCCCGCGGCCCGTCAAGCTCCAGTGGTCGCCGTAGAGGTCGGCCACTGGGAAGTCCAGTTCGACCAAAGGTTGCAAGGCGGGAGAAGCCACCGCATCGAGAAATCGGAGAACGTGCTCGCGCTCCGCGGATTCCCAGATGGCGCCCGTGAGGACGAAGATCGGGTACACCGCCGGGTAAGCTTCCCGAGCTTCGCCGAGCAAGATGGCGCTGTCCGAACCGCCACTCAGGAGGATGGCCAGCGGGGAATCGGCGCGGTGCGGGGGCCAAGGTGCGTCTGCCATGGGGCCATTGTACTTGTCGGCGGTCGGCGCGGCGTGATACAGACGACCAATGCGAACCGCGAATTTCTTGTGGGTGCTCGCGCTCGGCGTCGCCTCGAGTGCGTGGTGCGGCACGTCGGCCGCCAAGCTCGGCCCGACCTTCGATGAAACGCTGTACGTGCGGATCGGCTTGGAGCAGTGGCGCAGCGGAAGCCCGGCGCAATCCCTGAAAGCCGGGGTGATGCCCTTGCCGGCGGACGTCCAGACGCTGCCGATTTATCTGAGTGAACGCTACCGCGGTCACCCGTACGATCCGGTCGGCGAATTGCCGGCACTGCTGCCCGTAGCCCGGCCGGGCACGCTCCTCTTCTGGTGGGCGCTGCTGATCTACGCCTTCCGCTGGGGCCACGCCTTCGGCGGGAACTGGGGTGGTCGGCTGGCGTCGGGGCTGATCGGCACCGATCCGAACTTCCTCGGTCACGCGGCGCTCGCCACCACAGACATCGCCTTGACGGCGACGGTGCTCATCGCGGTCTTCCACTTCGAGCGGGGGCGGGAACGCGGGGCGTGGCTCCGCGTAGTATTGCCGGGGGTGCTGTACGGTGTCGCGTTGTCGGCGAAGGCGTCGGCGTTGCCCTACGTGCCGATGCTCTTCGCCGTCGTGGGCTTGAGCCGACTCTTCCGCGATGGTCAACTCGCGCGGCCGTCGCAGTGGCGCACGGCGACGCGCCGGCTGCGCTGGGATCTCTGCTACACCCTCGGCATCGCCTTCGTGTGGGTGCTGCTTTACACCGGTAGCGATTGGCGAACCGAGCCGCAGTTCATCGCATGGGCCAGCGGCCTGGCTCCCGGTTTCCACCGCGATGTGCTCGTGTGGATCGCCGAGCGCGCGGCTTGCTTCCCCAACGCCTTCGAGGGTCTCGCCCGGCAGATCAAGCACGGGCTGGCCGGGCACGGGGGAACCTTCATCCTCGGCGAGTGGTACCCGGAGCCGCGCTGGTTCTACTTCCCAGCAACGCTCGCGGTCAAACTCCCCGATTCCACCTTGGTGCTGGCGCCACTGCTGTTGCTCCGGCGCGTTCGGCGGTCACCGCTGCTCTGGGTCACGCTGGCGCTGTTCCTCTTCTCGTTGACGACCAGCGTGCAGATCGGCATCCGCATCGTTTTTCCGTTGGTCGCGTTTCTGTCGATCACTCTCGCGGTCGCCTTGGCGACGGCGAAGTGGCGCCGCGTCGGAATCGCCGTGGGCCTGATGGCGATGGCCTACTCCGCGGCGTCGGCCGTCGGTTGCTGGCCGGACGGGATTCGATTCGCGAATCAAGCGTGGGGCGGGCCGGATCGCGGTGCCGAACTGCTCACCGATTCCAACACCGACTGGGGCCAGGGACTGCCGGAATTGAAAGAGTGGTGGGTGGTGAATGGGGAGCCGACTCTCTTCCTCTGGTTCTACGGCTCGGATCCGCAGCAGGTGCTGGCGCCGTTCCACCGCTATGCGCTGAACGAGCTTCCCAACAACTCGGAAGCCGACGTGCGGGCCGTCGTGGGCGACGGCTACTTCGCGGTGAGCGTGTCGCTGTTGAACGGCTGCCCGGACCGGCGACCGCGGACGCTGGCGACGATCGCTTGGTTGAAGTCGCTCACTCCCGTGGCCCGAACGCGCACGGCGTTCATTTACAAGTTGAAGTGATCACGCCGCTTTGCCGAGGGGGATCATCCGCTTCATCCACGACAGCGTCGGTTCGGGGGGTTCCGCGTGCTTCGAATTCTTCTCGTGTTTCTCATCCTCCGCCTGGGTCGCGGCGACTTCGGGCCGGCCGGTTCTCACTTGGACGAACACGCCCAGTAGGGTGCCGACGATCACGGCGCCGTTCAGCGCCGCGGCGTGTTCCATCGCCCACTTGGAGGCGTCGAAGCCGGTCGTCGTTTCCGCCATCACCAGCAGGGTGTGCCAGCAGACGAGGATGCCGAGCAGGCTCATGGCGATCATCGTCCAAAGCTTGTAGAGCACGACGCCGAGCAAGCCGCCGCAGAGGAACACGGCCCAGAGTTCTTGGGCACCGGGTGCGACCGCTGTCGCGGCCAGCCAAGCGGCGACCCCGCCCGTGACGAACGCGAGGATGCGGGCGAGTTCGAGGGCGAGCATCCCGGCGGCGATGGCGCTGAGGACGCCGACGACGAGGATTTGCACCCCGGCGTTCTGCCCGGCACTCAAACCGAGGATGCCGGCCGAGAGGGTGATGGCGAAGACGACCCAGAAGCGGTGCCAGCGCCAGCCGAACGCCCAGAGCAGGAAGCCGACGAAGAGGAGGAACCCGGACGCGCCGGCCGAGAGGCCTCGGGCTTCGGCGATCACATCGGGGTTGAGGAGGAACATCGGGGGATTCTCGCGACGCCGCAATCTTCACTATCGACCTTATCCGGGGCACCGGATCACTGCAACGTGCCACCCGGTCATTCGTTCCGGGGCCATCGCTATTGCCGTCCGGGAATCGGACACGACCGGCGGGATCGGTTCAATCGGTAACGCGCTTCAGGCGGGGGTCGCAGTCCTCCGGCACGCCCTTCCGTATACTGAGCCTGTCTCGACATTTGGGACACTTCCCTCTTTCCAGCTTCCCGGAGTCATCCGTATGCTCAAATTCGCCATAGCGACCCTCGCGGCGTTCGTCGCCATCGCCTCGGCCACGGCCGACGATGCGGCCATCAAAACCGTCACCGCCGGCATCAAGGCTCACGGCGGCGAAGAGGCCCTCAAGAAGAACAAAGCCGGCGATATGAAAATGAAAGGCTCGATGGCCATCCTCGGCATGGATCTCGAATTCACCGGCTCGGTCCTGTATCAACTCCCCGACCAATTCAAGATGATCATCGACACCTCGGTAGTGGGACAGAAGATGTCGATCGTCCAAGTCGGCAACGGCGACAAGTTCAAGACGACGATCAACGGCGCGGCCCAGAAGCTCGATGACAAGACCAAGGACGAACTGCGCCAAGGGGCTTCGTCGCAGGAAATCTCGATGCTCTACCCGCTGCTCGACAAGGAAAAGTACACGATCAAAGCCGGGAAGGACGCCAAGATCGCGGATGTGGAATGCACCGCCGTGGTGGTCGAAGGCAAGAAGACCAAGACGATGACGCTCTACTTCGACAAGAAGACCGGCCTGCTGCATGCGACCACGCGCAAATCGCTGGCCCCCGGCTCGGGCGACGAAGTCGAAGAAGAGTCCGTGATGACGGACTACAAGGAAGTCGAGGGCGTGAAGATCCCGATGAAGATGCTCGTGAAGCACGACGGCAAGACCTTCATGAGCACGACCTTCACCGAGGCCAAGCTCAGCGCGAAGCTCGACCCGAAGGTGTTCGCGGTCGACGAGTGAGACCGTGAGTTTTCCGGCCTGAAAGGCCGGTTCTGTCAGCCCAGGCCGGAGTCTTCGGAGGCCTGGGACAACGGCCGTAACAATTACTGCGGCCTGAAAGG
>JANOSQ010000673.1:0-6173 GCA_031415915.1 Fimbriiglobus sp.
GCCGATCAACTCGGGACTCCAGCCGATCAGGCTCCCTTTGATGGGCTCGCCGGCTTCCGTGTAGCCGACGGTCACTTTGACCGCCGACTCGCCGAAGGAGAGCGAGTAGCCGCACACGACCCACTGCACACCGACGATGCCGAGGGCGGCCATCGTGTGCATCATTGTCCCGAGGACATTTTTTCGACGCACCATCCCGCCGTAGAATAAAGCGAGGCCCGGGAGCATCACCATCACCAGGGCCGACGCCACTAAGATCCACGCGATGTCGGCGGATTGCAGGGCCGCGTTTTTCGCAGTCGTCAAATCCTCAGCGGATGCCATTTTCGGGGGTTCCGGCGCAACGACCGGAGGGGCGACCTCTTGGGCCAGTCCCGGCGAAGCCACGGAAAAAAGCAGAAGCCCGGCCACCATGCCGAGCAAGACGAGGGGTCGGACGAGCTTCATCAGAGAGGTTCCCGGTGCATGGGATGGGTCGAGGCGTGCCAGCGCAACGAGCAAATTGAATACCGGGCATATGAGGTGCCCCGACAATTTGCCGATACGTGAGCGATCCTGCACATTTTCGTGGACTTCGTGCTATGTAAGCGAGCGGCCCACGGAATGCGCGGCCTAAGTGTTAGGCATCTGTGCTTGCTTAATGAGCTAATCGGCGATCAATATCCGATTGCGACAATTGAAACGGATGCGGGCCGGCCGGGAGCGTCGGTCTGACAATCGAAAAGGATTTCCGACTTCCTCCTCGATTTGCTCTTGTATGTTTCGCAGGTAGCTGATAGTGGCCACCCCAGACCGAAATGAATTCCAGTAGTCTGTCCCGGATCGCCGAGGGCAGGACGGCCGACCCAGTCGGCCGTTCACGACGGCTCCTCTTTCCCGGCCGTCGCCGCGCCTCCGACCCGCCCTTGCAGCCCCCTTCGTTTGCGTAGACTCGCAAACCCGCGTCCCACGATTCGACCCCGACCCGACGCGCCTCGTGCGCCGGGCCGATACCCTACGTCCCGCGCCCGGCGCGGTCGTCCATCCGGGGGATCTGGCCATGTCCGGTAACGAACTTTTCCTCGCCTTCATGCTGTTGACCACGCCGCCGGGCCTTCAAGAAGCCCCGCCGAGCGAAGAGAACTGGCCCGCCCTCCGCGAAGCCTTGCAGAAGACGGCCATCGATTTGGAAATCCTTGACAAGCGCGAGAGCGCCTACCTCTTCGCGAAGCGTCCCGAATTCTCGGATGACCTCAACATCCTGCGCCGCCGCTACGTCGAATTCCTCGACGCCCCGCGGGTGTCCGAGAGCTACCGGCTGCCCGAACGGAATTTGGTGAACGACTTGATCCAGTTCAACCGGGGCTACCGCAAGCACCTGACCGACAAACAAACGCTCGAACGCGACCGGGCCGAGCAGTACGACGTGGCGGTGATGGAAACCGACCGGCTCTACAAAGTGTGGGACTGCGTGCGCGACGCCCGCTGCGATTTTTACTACGTCACGGTGCGCCGCGCCGCGCTGAAGAAACTCAAAGCCGCCATCGGCGAGGAAGCCTTCGTGATGGGCTACCTGCCGCCGAACGTGCCGATCTGGCGCTACAACGAAGCGAAGTGACCGGTCACGCTACGTGCCGGACGCGTGAGTGAGCGACGGAACAGTCCCAATTCGCACAGCTTCCGGAGACGGGTGCGGTCCGTCACTCACGCGTCCGGCTCGTCAAAATCACCCCACCACGGGCTTGATCACCTTCCCGAGCACATCGGTCAGACGGTAGCGGCGGCCGTTGTGCATGTGCGTCAGCTTCTCGTGGTCGAAACCCAACAAGTGCAGCAGCGTCGCGTGGAAGTCGTGGGTGTCGGCTTTGTTCACGGCGGCCTTGTAGCCGAATTCGTCCGTCTCCCCGTAGCTCACGCCGCCTTTGACGCCGCCGCCCGCGATCCACGCCGTGTTGGCGTGGGGGTTGTGATCCCGGCCCGGCTTCGGCCCGGGTTGCGAGATCGGCAAACGCCCGAATTCCCCGGCCCAGATCACCAGCGTGGAATCGAGCAGTCCCTTCGCTTTCAAATCGGTCAACAGCGCGGCGACGGGCCGATCCGTTTCCCCGGCGAAGCCTTCGTGGTTCCCTTTGATGTCGATGTGCCCATCCCACGAGAGTTGGTTGTCCATGCCGCCGCTGTAAATCTGCACGAAACGGACGCCGCGCTCGACCATCCGCCGGGCCGTGAGGCACTGCTTGGCGAACGGGTCGCACTCCTTGCGGCCGACGCCGTACAGCTCCTGCGTCTCCTTCGATTCCTTGGCGATGTCCATGGCTTCCGGCGCCGCCGTTTGCATCCGGTAGGCGAGTTCGAAGCTCTTGATGCGCGCTTCGAGATCGCGGTCCGCCGCGGTCGGTTCGACCTTCATCCGGTTCAATTTCGACATCAACTCCAACGATGCTTCTTGATCTTTATCCGTCACGTCCGCGGGCCGTTTGAGATTGTCGATGGCGTCGCCCGTCGGCTTCAGCCACGTCCCTTGGTACGCCCCGGGCAGGAAACCGTTGGTCCAGTTCAAGGTGTGACCCTTCGGCAAACCGCGGCCCTTCGGGTCGGACATGACGACGAAACCGGGGAGATTTTCGTTCTCCGAACCGAGGCCGTAGGTGACCCACGACCCTACCGACGGCAGGCCCATCCGCGGCACGCCGGTGTTCATCATGAACAGGGCCGGGCTGTGGTTGTTCGACTCCGTGTGCAGGGAGTGGATGAACGCCATCTCGTCGACGTGCTCGGCGAGATTCGGGAACAGGGACGACACCCACTTCCCGCATTGGCCGTGCTGCTTCCACTCGAACGGCGACTTCATCAGCGGCCCGATGGCGTTGGTGAAAAAGCCGGTGTTCTTATCCAAGTTCGGCAGCGGCTTGCCGTCGTGCTTGGCCAGTGCTGGCTTGTAATCCCACGTGTCGACTTGGCTGTGCCCACCGTTGACGAAGATCCAGATGACCGCCTTCGCCTTGGCGGCGAAGTGGGGTTTCTTCGGCGCCAACGGGTTGAGCGACACCTTCGGTTCGGCGCGGGCGAGTAGATCGGCAAGGGCGAGGGAGCCGATGCCGGCGCCGCAGCGGGCGAGGAGATCGCGGCGGGAAAGTTTCACGGGATGCTCCGGCTCTGGTAGGTCACGCTCTGCGTGACGGGCCCGTCACGCAGAGCGTGACCTACAAAATGCTCAATCGACGTAGATGAATTCATTCAAACTGAACAACACCAAGGCGTACTCCTGCAAAGCCTTATCCAACTTCCCGCGCTTCGTCAGAAACTCCGCCCCAGCGTCCAGTTCGTCCTTGGTCGGCAGCCGCCCGAACGCCGCACGGTAGGCCGCGTCCACCACCGCTGACAAACCCTTGTCAGCGTGCGGCTTCAACTTCGCCGCGAAGGCGTTGGCCGCGGCTCGGACATTCGGATTGTTGAGAAACAACAACGCTTGCGGGGAAACGGTTGTCGTCGAACGGGCGCTCGCACTCGTGAGGGTGTCGGGCCAGTCGAAGACCTGCAAACTCGGGATCAACTGGCTGCGCTGGATGCGGAAGTAAATGCTCCGCCGCTTCATGCTCTCCTCGGCGAGACCGGCGCCGTACATCGTCGCGTCGAGTTGCCCGCTCACCGCCAGCCAGTTATCGCGGATCGCCTCGGCTTCGAGCCGGCGCTTCGGACGATGGCCCCAGAGTTTGTTCTCCGGGTCGGCGGGCGATGCCGTGCCCCCGAGTTGATACGTCCGGCTCATCACCATCATTTTGTGGACGCGCTTCAACTTCCAACCGCCGGCGACGAAGTCGTTGGCAAGCCATTCCAGCAGTTCCGGGTGCGTCGGCGCTTCGCTCTGGTAACCGAAGTCGTTGAGGGTCGACACGATCCCCCGGCCAAAGTGGTGGTGCCACAACCGATTCACCATCACGCGGGCGGCCAGTGCTCCGGCTCCGTCGGTCGTGTCGGTCAGCCAACTCGCCAAGGCTGTCCGACGCAACGACGTCGTCACCCCCGACGGCTTGGCAGGGGCAATCCAAGTCGTCTCCGCTTTCCGCGCCAGCACCTGCAAGAACCCGAGCGAGACTTCGCCGTCCTTTTGTTCCGCGTCGCCGCGCTTGAGCAAGTGCGTGACCGGGTAGAAGTCGGGAATCGATCCGTCCGCGGTGTGGTGCCGCATCGGCTTCTTCCCTTCGGTGGTCGCTTGGATGATCGTCTTCGTCGACTTCGGCCGGGTCTTCTCCAACTCGGCGATCTTGCCTTGGATTTCCTTGTGGGCCGCATCGGCCGGTTTCGTCTTCTTCAATTCGTCCTGCAGCGGTTTCAACTTCGCGTCGAAGGCGGCTTGGATCGCTTTCTGCTCGGTTGTTCCGAAGTCGTACTCGATTTCGGCGCGGACAGTCGTGGTGAACGCCGAGAGCAACCGGTAGTAATCCTTCGTCGGGATCGGGTCGAACTTGTGATCGTGGCAGCGGGCGCACCCGACGGTGAGCGCGAGCATCGCGTGCCCGGTCGTGGCGAGCATATCGTCCATCGCGTCGTAGCGAACCCGTTCCGCTTCGCGGTTCGTGATCTGCGTCGGGAAGACCCCGGCCCCGAGGAACCCGGTCGCCGCGAGGGCCAAAGGATCATTCGGGGCGAGTTCGTCCCCGGCGATCTGCCACTTCGCGAATTGGTCGTAGGGCATGTCGGCGTTGAACGCCTTGATCACGAAGTCGCGGTAGTGGTAAGCGTTCGGCCGGAAGTAATCGTGCTCGAAGCCGTGGCTCTCGGCGTAGCGGGCGGGGTCGAGCCAATGCCGGCCCCAGCGTTCGCCGTAGGCCGGGGAAGCGAGCAGTCGATCGACGACTTTCTCGAACGCATTCGGGGACGAGTCGGCGACATACTTTTCCACATCTTCCGCCGAAGGGGGCAAGCCCGTCAGGTCGAAGGTCACACGGCGAATCAGCGTACGCTTGTCGGCGTCCGCGGCGGGTGCGATCTTCGCTGCTTCGAGCTTCGCCAAGTTGAACTTGTCGATCGGGTTGCGAACCCAATCCCCGGCTGTCACCGTCGGGGGTTCGACCTTTTGAAGCGGCCGATAGGCCCAATAGTGTTTGTCCTTGTCGGTCACGACCATCGGCTTTTTGGCGGTCGAAACGGAATCGAGTAGGGGCTTGTCGTATGCGGCCCCCGACTCGATCCACTTGCTCACGGCCGCGACGGCCTCTTTGCTGAGTTGGCCTTTCGGCGGCATATGGAGTTCGTCGGTCCTCGTGACAAAGTCGATCAGCCGGCTTTCCTTCGGCTTCCCCGGAATGACCGTAGCGCCGCGATCTCCACCTTTTAGGAGCGATTCGCGAGAAGCCAAGTTCAAGCCGGCTTTCGTTTTGGCCCCGCCGTGGCACTCCAAACAATTCTTGACGAGCACCTCGCGCACGGTGTCTTTGAACAACTGCTGGCTCGCGGCCATTTTGGTCGCGTGATCGGCCGGCACGGTCTGGGCTAACGCCGAGGAGCCCGGGAGTGCCAATACGAACATCGCGAGGGAAAAGCGGTTCATAGGCGTGTCGAGAGGGCAGGGGGCGGGCAGTCGATTGGGTCATCATACCCGCTGGCCCTCCATCGCTCAACGGTCGATTCGGAGTTTGAAACGGTACTCGCGGGTGGGCGGGTGGGTGTGAACCAGGCCGTGATTCGGGCGCCGGATGGTTCCATCCGAATGTGAGACACCCCCGTTTGGAACCAATTGGAACCATTGGAAGCATTGGACGAATCGCCATCCCAGCGGGGCGAAGCGAATGAGAGTCGAACCGCAACCGGGCGGACTGGACGAAACTGTTTTGGAAGATTGATTCGCTTGAGCCGGAGCGTCAGCGGCGTGCGAACACCCGGCACGATTCGGCTGTTCACGGTTCGTCAGAGCCGGACGCGTTAGCGACGTGAGAAGCGAACGCCCGGATACGATTCGGATTTCCAATTCCGAACCAAAACGTCGCTGACGCGTCCGGCTCTGACGAGCCGAGATCGCACCGCTTCCCTCCGAGCCGCCAGCGTCAGCTGCGCGCCCGCCCCCCCAGCCCCAGGAACTTCATCGGACGGCGGTGCCTGAGGAACGGAGTCCTTCCCTTCGCTTGACCCTCGGCGCGCGGGATTCCGGCGGCCCCCTCCGGCCGAGCATCGCTTCTCACCCCTCATCCGCGTCG
>JANOSQ010000674.1:0-4836 GCA_031415915.1 Fimbriiglobus sp.
ACCGTTCACCGGGTAAACGCCTAAAATTCAGGGACTTTATCGCTCAATTTCACATATTTGAGTCGAATTTGTCTCAAATATGTATGTTCGGAACTCGAAATCGCCTGAAAAACAGCGGCAAAACCCAGTGAACGGTTACAACGCAATCAGCACGAACGAAGCGCATGATGCCCCCGCAGCCCCTCCTAAATGAAGTTCCCCCGTCACCGCATCTACATAGGCAGATGGGCTTCTCATAAAGCCAAATAGATGCTCTGGTTCTTTCCCACTTTTAAAACGAGCGTATGATCGTGTGGACATGGCTTGGCAGAGTGCAGCGAGATTTTTTAGCGCATCGTCGTCGTCGAAGTCGGGAACCACATACGCTTCATCGCCGTTCCAGAAACTAGTAATAATCTCACCGCGTAACCGTTCACTGGGTTTTGCCGCTGTTTTTCAGGCGATTTCGAGTTCCGAACATGCATATTTGAGACAAATTCGACTCAAATATGTGAAATTGAGCGATAAAGTCCCAGAATTTTAGGCGTTTACCCGGTGAACGGTTACGAATTATGAAGAGCATCTAGGTAATCAATTACGCAGACAGAAGCTGTTTGATCCTTGTCATCGGCAATGAGTTGGTAGATGGAACCGGAATGGTCCGTTCCCGCAAGAGCGGTAGCGCGGACGCAAGTCGTTGCGGCAGTAAGGTTCTACCAGAATTCCGGAATGGTTCCACGCGGGGGTGGGGGGGTTCGCGCTGGAACCATTTTGCAGCCGGTTCCCGTGGGGCCTCCCGCTCCCCGAACCCATTCCGTCCGTAAGCTGATCGCACAGTCCCGACGAACCCCACTTGGACGACCCCTCCGATGCGCATCGGCATCGCCTTCGACCTCAAACCCTCCGAGCCGCTCCCGGACGGCGCGCCGGACGACCTCCACGAGGAGTTCGATTCGCCCGCCACCATCCGCGCCATCGGCGAGGCGCTGCGCACGCTCGGGCACTCCGTCGCCGAACTCGGCGGCGGCAAGCCGCTGATCGAAGCGCTGCTGAAGGAGCCGCCCGATTTCGTCTTCAACTTCAGCGAGGGCAGCGGCGTCTCCCGCAATCGCGAGGCGCGCGTGCCGGCATTGCTGGAGATGCTCGGTATCCCGTACACCGGCTCCGATCCGCTGACGCTCGCGCTGTCGCTGGACAAGGATTTCACCCGCCGCATCGTCGCCGATGCGGGGATCGAGATCCCCAAGGGCTTCGTGCTGCAACCGCCGGCGAAGCTCTACGACGGCGAGTTCGCCGAGTTCCCGGCACTGCTCGAAGCGAACGGGCTGACGCTGCCGGTGATCCTGAAGCCGACGTGCGAAGGGTCGAGCAAGGGCATCCGCGACCGCTGCTTGATCGAAACGGCCGACGCGTTCGGGCCGATGGTGGTGGAATTGTGGAACGCTTACCAACAGCCGGTGCTCGTCGAGGAGTTCATCGCCGGCGACGAAGTGACCGTCGGCATCGTGGGGAACAGTCCGCCGGAGGTGCTCGGCATCATGCGCGTCGTGCCCAAGGTGAAGACCGACCGCTTCGTCTACAGTTTGGAAGTGAAGCGGAACTACGAAGCGCTCGTCGATTACGAGTGCCCGCCAAAACTGCCGGGGAACGTGCTGCGCGACTTGGAGCAGAGCGCGCTGGCGGCGTACGAGGCCGTCGGCTGCCGGGATGTCGCGCGCATCGACTACCGCATCCGCGACGGCGTGCCGTACTTCATCGAGATCAATCCGCTGCCGGGGTTGAATCCGATCTCCAGCGACTTGGTGCTGATCGGCAACGCGATGGGCGTCCCGCACGCGGAGTTGGTGCGGCGGATTTTCGAAGCGGCGTGTGCGCGGGTGGGTGTAGAGTAGAAGAACTGAAACATTGGGGAACTTCTATGACAAGCATCGACACAGCGGATCTTGCACTCGCGCTTCCGGATCTCTTGAACCGAGTCGCTCTTGGGGGTAGGTTCGTCATTACGGACAACGGAAAACCGGTGGCCCAACTCGCACCTCCTCCCCCACTCGAAATAGAACCGGAAAGTGAAGAAGCCCGGCGAGCCAAGATCGCAGCAGCAGTGGAAAAAGTGCGAGCGCTCCGGAAGGGCAACATCCTCGGTCCCGGTTTGACAATCCGCGAAATGATTGACGAAGGTCGCCCATGACGCTCGAAAACGGCATTCTGCAAGAGCCGATCGTGCTCGATGGCTCCGTCGTCATGGCTTGGTTTTTCGACGACGAATCCAATGCCTATGCGGACGCGATCGAGGCCGAGGTGGCCAACCTACACTTTTGGGTTCCTGGGCACTGGTCGCTAGAAATCGTCAACACGATGCTCGTAGGGATTCGCCGGGGTCGAACGACCGGTCTAAAAGCATCGGACTTTTGCGATTCCATTTCCAAGTATTCAATTGCGGTCGACCTCGAAACTAGCAAAGTCGCTTGGCACGAGACGATGCGCTTCGCGCAACTTTACCGCCTATCCTCGTACGACGCCGCCTATCTCGAACTCGCCCTGCGCCTCAAGCTCCCGCTGGCCACCATCGACCAACCCCTCGCGAAAGCCGCCGGCCTCGCCGGGGTGACCCTCTTCCAACCCCAGCAGCCCACCCCATGACCGACCCGCGCGTTCTCATCGTCTACAACGAACCCGTCCTCGCCCCCGAGCACCCGGACTACGGCTCGGAGTCGGACGTCCTCTACTCCGCGAAGATCGTGCGGGAGAGCCTTACCACGCTCGGCATCCCGAACGCCTCCTTCGGCGTGACCGATGACCTCCCGGCGTTGCTCACGCGCATGCTGCTGCGCGATTTCGACGTCGTCTTCAACCTCTACGAAGGCGCCGCCGATTTCTCCATCACGGAAGTCTACTTCACCGGGCTGCTCGAATGGTTGCGGCTGCCGTACACCGGTTGCCCGTCCACGACGCTCGGCATCGCCCGGAACAAAGTGCTCGCCAAGCAGCTCTTCGCCACCGCCGGCATCCGCACGCCCGGCTTCGCCGTCTGGGACGACGATGCTAAGCCGCCGCTCCACCTCGGTTGGCCGCTGATCGTGAAGCCCGCGGCGGAAGATGCCAGCGTCGGTATCGACCAAGGCTCGGTCGTCTCGGACGAAACCGAACTGCGGGCCCGCGTGGCGTACATCCAAGAGACCTACGGCGGGCCGGTGCTCGTGGAGCAATACATCGCCGGCCGGGAGATCCAAGTTTCCCTCGCCGACCTCGATGGCACGAATAAACCGACGGTGCTCTCGTTCTCCGAGATCGCCTTCGAACCGACGGCCGGGAAGTCGCTCTGGCCCGTGTACACGTACACGGCCAAGTGGGACGAGACCAGCGACGAGTACAAGGGTGCCCCGGTCGTCGTCGGGGCCAAGGTGCCCGCGTCGGTGCGGAAGAGCTTGAACGAAACCTCGCAGAAAGTGTTCCGGCTACTGGAGTGCCGGGACTACGCCCGGGTCGATACCCGCATCACGGAATCGGGCGAAGTGTACGTCCTCGAGTTGAACCCGAACCCGTCGATCACGAGCGTGATGATCGACGAGGGCTTGCCTTCGGTGGGCTGGACCTACGATCAATTCATCGCCGCCGTCGTGCGCAACGCCGCCGCGCGGCCCGCTGGCCCAATCGGCCAACGCCGAGTTCGCAGCTGAGGATCACCCCATGACCAAGACCCCCCTGCTCGTCGTCAACGGGGCCACGGCCACGTTCGACTGCTCCTTCGGGCGCGGCTGCGTCGGCATTTGCTGCCAGCACGGCGAGCCAAGCGTGACCCCGGCCGAGTACGGACGCATCCGCGATCACCTCCCGCAAGTCGTCCCGCACCTGCGCCCGGAAGCGGCGCGATCCTTGGAAGCGCAAGATTTCATCGGCGCCGAAATCAAGCTCGATCACCCGATGGTCCGCGTCGTCGACGGCTGGTGCCTCTTCTTCAACGAGGGCTGCGTACTGCACAAAGTCGGCGCGCTCGAAGGGGATTTCTCGAAGTACAAGCCGATCCAATGCACGATGTTCCCGCTCGAACCGAACGGCGACGGGAGTTGGTACGTCCGCCAATGGCACCACGAAGAAGAGCAGTGGAACGACCTCTTCTGCCTGAACCCGGCCAACACCCCGCTGAAAGCGGTCGATACCCTCGCCCCGGAAATCGCGGTGGCCGAGGCGCTCGGGCCCGACTTCCATTGGGGATGATTCGATTGCGGTTGTCGTGGGGCCTCCTTGCGTCGGTGGGGCGGGAGCACTGGGGGAGTCGCTGGCTTCGGACAGGATTGTGCGGCCCAGCGCCGCCCACTCCGACATGTTCGAACTCCCCGAATGGTCAATTCAAATAGAGTCCCCCGATGTCGAGCGCTTCCTCGGGTGTGCCGAAGAATGTGCCATTCCGATAGGCGCACGGGGTGTATTTCTCGTTGCTGTAGGTGTAGAAGGCGAGGCTCCAACGATCCCGGTCGAAATAGCGGAGCCTGCAAAGGTGGAGCGGGGAGGAGTTCATCCGTTCGAGGAACTCCGCTCGCGTCTCGCCCGTCGCTTCCAGCAAGCCTTTTGAAGGCTCGGCCGGTTCGGTGAAGGCATCGATGTAGCAGAGCGGGCCCCGGAACCGAATTTCGAGGCGGGTGTAGCGCCCGGCGAAATGGGTCGCCGCGTGCTTCTCCAACCGCTCGACGGTGTCGAGGCGAACCGGATCCGGAATCTTGTTCCCGCCGCTGTGCGGATCGAGAACCCACATGCGTTTGGCCATCGAATATCCTCCGTTGGAATACGCAACTTTTCAGTCTCTCGGCCGGGCGTCCCACACGATGGCGTGGCGGTCGGCCGACGCCGAGACGATCCTCG
>JANOSQ010000675.1:0-2021 GCA_031415915.1 Fimbriiglobus sp.
CGGTTACAAGACGCCGACCTCGGCCACGGCGAGCCTGCCGAGCCAAACCGGCGAGCCGCCGTTGGCCGTGCGTAAGCCGGTTCCGACGCCCGTCAAGCCGATGCCGGCCGCAGCGGATGCTTCCTTCCGGCCGATCACGCAGGGGATGGGCAAAGGGGTCGTGTACCAGCCGACGACCGAGCCGCCGTTGGCGAAGCCGAAGGCCCCTCCGGTGAGCGTGCCGGACGTGAAGCCGCCGACGCCCGTGATCGCCACCCCGCCGATCCCCATGCCGATGCCCGAGCCGACGATCACCTTGCCTCCACCGGTCACCATCCCGGACGTGCCGAAGCTCCCGACCGGCGACGGCGTGCCGACGATCAACCCGCCGAAGCGATAGCCGGCGAATCGCGAATGTCGGGGGGAGCCAACTGCCGATGCAATCGGCAATGGCTTACAAAGTCCAACTCGACGCCTTCCACGGCCCGCTCGATCTGCTCCTCTATCTCGTGAAGAAAGAGGAAGTCGACGTGATGGACATTTCCATCGCGTCGCTCGCCGATCAATTCCTCGCCTATTTGCTCACCGTCCGCGAACTCGATGTGGAATTCGCCGGGGAGTTCCTGGTGATGGCCGCGACGCTGATGGAGATCAAGAGCCGGGCGCTGATCCCCCAGCCGGAAACCCCGGCGAAGGAGTCGGACGCGGTCGATCCGCGCCGGGAGCTTGTCCGGCAACTCCTCGAATACCGGCAGTTCAAAGACGCCGCCGCCAAGCTGGAAGAACAGGCCGACCGGCACGCGAGCCGCTACGCCCGCATCCCCTCCGAAGAGTCGGTGCTGCCCGGCGCCCCGCCGGTTCGCTCCGTCGAACTCTGGGACTTGGTCAGCGCCTTCGCCCGGCTGCTGCGGGAAACGCAAACGAACCGACCGCAAACGGTGGTGATCGACGACACCCCGCAGCACGTCTACGAAACGCGGATATTGGCCGCCCTCGCCGAACGAGGCGAACTCGACTTCGTCGATCTCTTCGAGCGGCCGTTCCACAAATTGCGGTTGATCGGGATCTTCTTGGCGCTGCTCGAATTGATCAAATCCGGCCGGGTGACGCTGAGCCAAGACGAACCCTTCGGCCCGATCCGGGTCAAGCTCGGCCTGAACGGCCCGCGGCTGTTGCCGTCCGACGCGTAAACCGGATTTTCAGCCTGAATCGAGTTCAGCGAGAACACGCACACCCTCGCGTGAACAGACTGCCAAAATGCTGAACTCGTTTCCGAAACGCTGGACTGGCTATGCGCGGCAAGGACTTGCGCCGCTGGACGCGATGGGGGTTTTGGGAAGTTATGTTTTGTCGATTCGGTTTTCCGACCTGAAAGGTCGGTTCTGTCAGCCCAGGTCGGAGCCGTTTCGGCGGAGGCCTGGGTACCACGACCTGGGTAACAGAATCCGGCCTGTAAGGCCGGTTCATTTTCACCCCCCTCAACAGGAACACCCATGTCCCAATCTTTGGCCAAGGTCTATGTCCATTTGGTGTTCTCGACGAAAAATCGCGAATCGCTCCTCGCCGACGAATGGCGCGAGGACCTCTTCCAAGTGCTGGGCGGGGCTGCCAACAATATCGGATGCCAATCACTGATCGTCGGCGGGGTGTCCGATCACGTCCACATGCTGTTTCAATTGGCTCGGACTCTCTCCATTTCCAGCGCCGTCGGGACGATCAAGTCGAACGCGTCGCTTTGGGTGAATCAATCGCGCGGTCTCTCGGAGCCTTTCCACTGGCAAGCCGGATACGGTGCATTCTCGGTGAGTCAGTCGAGCGTCGAGAACGTGCGGGAGTACATACGTCGCCAGCCCGAGCATCACGCGAAGCAATCGTTCCAAGATGAATATCGAGAATGGTTGAGGAAGTACGAGATCGAATGGGATGAACGCTTCGTGTGGGATTGATCGCCACGAATGAACCGCCCTTAGGCGAGCGGCAGGAGGTAGCCTACCCAATTGAGGTTTCCGAAACGAGCTCGGCATGAGACGATGGGCAATTCA
>JANOSQ010000676.1:0-1824 GCA_031415915.1 Fimbriiglobus sp.
CAACGCATCGATCGGTGCGACTTTCGAGTCGTCCATGACTCCGTCCTCAGAAGATGGGTGACGGGTGAATTGCCCATCGTCTCATGCCGAGCTCGTTTCGGAAACCTCAATTGGGTAGGCTACCTCCTGCCGCTCGCCCAACAGGCGGGCGGTGCGGCTTTCGCAATCCCACGTCTCGATGAGCCAAACGCCACCCGGTTTCGTGAGCGCATCGGCGCGGCGGAACGTGTCCAACGGGTCGGGGACATGGGCCAGAACTTGAACGAAGGAGAGGGCGTCGAACGGCTCGGCGAATTCGACCGAGTCGAGCGTGCCCGTGTGAATGGGAAGGTTCAATCGGTCGCGGCCGAAACCCGCCATCGCCGCGTTCGGTTCGATTCCCGTTCCCGTCCAGCCGCGGTCGGCCAACCCTTGCAGCACGAACCCCGCGGCGGCGCCGACGTCGAGAACTCGCCCCGGTCGGTGGAACCGGGCCAGCAACTTCCCGTAACGCCGCCCGGCCGAACGCAGCAATTCCCCCTCGGCCAAGTAATCGGGGTAGCCCGCTCCGCCCCCGTGAAAATAGCCGTCGCCGTAGATCGATTCGACGTGGGCAGCATGCGCGAGCAGAGCGGCGAAGCGATGCCGGCACGCGGGGCAATCCAGAATGGGAATTCCGTGGGCGACGAACCGCTGCCGGCCCCGCGCAGCGCAGAGTGGGCATCGATCGGCGGCTCTCGATTGCAGCTGGGACAAAATCCTTCGTCTGGCTCTCCGCCGCGATGAAAGTAGTAAAATATCGAAAATCGAATCGCGGAATCGGACCGTGTGCTAGTGTGACGGTAATCCCGACAGTTTGCCCACCCGGACGGTCAAGCCCCACGGCTCAAATTATGGCTCCCTCGGTCACCCGAACACACCGGACACTGGAATCAGAGCCTCGGTTGGCCGGACTCGAAGCGCGCGCGACGCGGAGGTTCCCATGAACCCGCCCCGCCGGCACCTGTTGACCGTGAACGTTGAAGACTATTACCATGTCCGGGCCTTCAACAAATACATCCAGCGGAACCGCTGGCAGCGGTTCGAATCCCGAATCGAACTCACCACGCAGCGGGCGCTCGATCTCCTCGCCGAGCACGACGCCCGGGCGACTTTCTTCGTCCTCGGGTGGATCGCCGAGCAATTTCCGGACGTCATCCGCCGAGTCGCCGAAGCGGGGCACGAAGTCGGCGTGCGCGGGTTCTATCACCGCGGCGTGCACGAGATGACTCCCGAAGAATTCGGCGCCGACGCCGTGCGAGCTCGCCGCGCCGTCGAAGATGCGACCGGGCAACAAGTCTTCGGGTACCGCCTCGCGGACGGCTGGCTCCAGCCCGACGATCTCTGGGCGCTCGACGTCCTCGCCGAACACGGGTTCGTTTACGATTCCAGCATCGCCCCCATCCGGGATAGCTTCGCCGACGAACCGGGCCGGCTCACCCCGCACGAACACCGCAACGGGAACCTCTCGCTCCTCGAACTGCCGATCTCCTGCGGCAAAATCCTCGGTGTCCGCGTCCCCGTCGCCGGGGGGAACTACCTTCGCCAACTGCCGAAGTTCCTCACGAACCGCGCCGCGGCAAAGTGGGATCGCGACTACCCGACGCCGATGGTCGCCTACTTCCACACGTGGGAGCTCGACCCCGAACAACCGCGCCTCGCGGCCGGCGGGCGGCTCAATCGGTTGCGGCACTACCGCAACTTGGCGAAAATGCCCGAGCGACTCGGCGCCCTGCTGACGACCTACCGCTTCGGCTCCTGCGCCGACTACCTTCAACTCGCACCGGAGCCGGCGCCCCCGCCGGA
>JANOSQ010000677.1:0-4528 GCA_031415915.1 Fimbriiglobus sp.
CTTGGAGTTTGCCCAAGTGGGACTACTATCGCCGAGCGACCCGCGATGAATGTCCCGCCCTGATTCTTCGGCCTGACAGGCCGGTTCTGTCAGCCCGGGCCGGAGTTGGCGAAGCCAACGGAGGCCCGGGGATTCGGAGGCGGCGACAGCGTGTTGTACCGGAGGATCGGCGAGCGCTGGAAGCCGGTGGGCAATACGGGAGGCTGGACAGAGAAGTTACGCTGAGTATTACAGCCGGCTGCGTTCGCGAGCTTCTTGGTAGCAGGCTTCGAAATCGACGTTCACCGTGAGGCCCGAGTTCAAACCCAACGGGAGTTCCGGGAGGGGCGAACCGAGCGCGAGTGTCCGGATCCGCAGTTCGATGGTCTCGGAATCCCCTGCGCGGATCGGGCGGTATGAGACGGCCGATAATTCACCGCCGTCCACCGCCGGAAGCGCCGGGTGCAACAGCGCGAGCAAGTCGTCGAGCGGTCGACTTTTCCGCGAGGTGACCACGTCGAGCACGATCACCCCCATGCCGCGCTGGAGATAGGCGGCGCACTTGCAAGCGAACGCCTGCCGGCTCTCGGTGCGATCTTTGTTCGCCGGCGACACCAGCTCGATGGCCGCGACTAAGTTCGGCCCGCCGGAGGTTTCGATGACGTTCACCGCGAACTCGGGCGGGAAGATCGCGGGCAGCACGAGCGTCGGCGGTGAAAGGACGGTTTGCGTCCGGGTCATCGTGGCGACACCGCCGCCCGAATCGCTGTCTTCCTCGAAGGTGCCGACATCGACTTCGAAGCGCGGCCCGGCGTGGACCTGCGATTCGGCGAAGTATTCGGGCGGGAGCGAGTTGTTCAGGGCATGCGCAATCGAGCCCGCCCACTGGGCATGGAACGCCTCCCAGTGGCGTCGATCGCTCAGCGGCGGGTGAAAGTGGTCGAGCAGAGGCATCGGGAGTCCGCCGAATGCGGGGAGAACGACACATTCAGTTTACCAACTTCGCCGGGTCACTCCGATCCCTTTGACGCCCCCGCTTCGGCGCACTATCCACCTCCATCGAATCCTTCCGGGGCGGGGTCGCGATGAATTGCCGAAATTGCGGGGCCGCGAAGCAACCCGTCGGAGCGCGGGCCTACTTCCGTTGCGAGCACTGCGGAACATTCGGATTCCCGTCCACAATTGGCGACGGCATCGCCGTGCTCGACCGGGACGGGCACCTCCCCTGCCCAGTCTGCCGAGCGACTCTGGGAGTCGGCACCATCCAAGGAATTTCAGTGCAGTACTGCGACGAGTGTCGGGGGTTCCTGACCACCAACGCCGAATTCGGGGCCATCGTTCAGAACAGACGGAACGATTCCGACGCCGGTTCGGGAATCACGCCCGCCTTCGACCGCGCCGAACTCCGGCGCCGGCTGCGTTGCCCCGCTTGCGAAAGGTCGATGGAAACGCATCCCTACGGCGGGGGCGGCAACGCGGTCGTGGACACCTGCCACCGCTGCCACCTGATCTGGCTCGACGCGGGGGAACTCGATGTCATCGGCCGGTATCGCCCCGCCACGGGGGTTCGATTCGCGGCTCCCGTTTCGTCGTCATCCGATTCATGAGCTTCTGGAACTGCAGCAGCGTTTCGTCCGGGTGGGACTTCGCCTCCGATTCGCACCCTTTGCAGCAGAAGAACACCGGCTGGTTCTTCACCATCGCCTTCAGTATCGCCCCGCGGGTCCCTGGCGCGGGGGGTGTAGCAACGACTTCCAAGAATCGTTGCCACACAATTCCTATTCGCCTTGCTTGCAGCCCCGCAGTTTGGCTAAACTCCCCCACTTTCCCGGAGTGCCGAGGGCGGACGTGTATTTCAATTCGCCGGCCTTCCTTTACGTGTTTCTCACGGCGGTTCTGCTGGTCTACCACGGCGTGCCGGCGATCTTGAATCTGAGAGGCTCCGCACAATCCCTGTTCACGAATCTGTTTCTCTTCACGGCGAGCCTGTTCTTCTACGCTTGGGGTGAACTCGGGTATGTCATCGTGCTGTTCGCCTCCCTGGTGGTGAATTACGGATTCGCCTTGGCGGCCGGTTACTTGCAAGCCCGCGACCGTTCGACCCGTCCACTGGCGATCCTCGCGGTTTCGTCGAATCTCGCGTTGTTGATCTGGTTCAAGTACATCGGGTTCTTGGCGGCGATCTTGACGGAGAATTTCGAGGTTCCGCAGGCGTTCGAACCGGTGGATCACCTGCCCATCGGCATCTCGTTTTTCACGTTCCAAGCGATCAGTTACATCCTGGATGTGTGCCGGAAAGAAGTGCCCGTGGAGCGGAGCTTCTTGAAGTTCGGCGTCTATGTCTTCTTGTTTCCCCACTTGATCGCCGGGCCGATTGTCCGCTACCGCGACATCGCCGCGCAATTGACGGTGCGGCCCGTCGGGTTGGAGCGCTTCGCCGAGGGGGTGCGGCGCCTCGGCCTCGGCCTCGCCAAGAAACTCCTGCTCGCCGATACCTTCGCGGAAGCGGCCGACGCCGCGTTCGGGAGCAAAGGGATGGCCGTGTCCGCGGAGACGCTGACGATGGCCGCGGCGTGGCTCGGCATCCTCTGCTACTCGCTGCAAATCTATTTCGACTTCAGCGGCTACTCGGACATGGCCATCGGTCTCGGCAAGATGTTCGGTTTCGACTTCCTCGAAAACTTCCGCTATCCGTACATCGCCCAGTCGATCACCGAATTCTGGCGGCGCTGGCACATCAGCCTGTCGAGTTGGTTCCGCGATTACGTCTATGTGCCGTTGGGCGGAAACCGCGCCGGGCCGTGGCGGACGTACTGCAACTTACTCATCGTGTTCGTGCTCTGCGGACTCTGGCACGGGGCGAACTGGACGTTCCTCATTTGGGGCCTGTACCACGGGGTGTTCCTGATCGTCGAGCGATTGGGCGTGGGCCGTGCGCTCGCGTGGCTCCCGCGGCCCGTTCGCCATGCCTACACGTTGTTGGCCGTGGCCGGGGGTTGGGTCTTCTTCCGGGCGAACGACATGGGCCACGCCGGGGGGATCTTTCGGGCGTTCGGGCGGAGCGACGGTGGGACGCAGGAATTCGCCGACATTTGGAATCCGAAGCTGGCGTTCGCGCTCCCGATCGGATTGCTGACCTGCCTTCCGATCATCCCCACGGCGAGACGGTTCCTCGACAATCGCGGTGAAGTGACGCGGGGCATCGCGGCAACACTCGGGACACTGGGCATCGCCGCGTGTTATCTCGGCGCGTCGATGCAACTCGCGGCCAAGACCTACAGCCCGTTCATTTACTTCCGGTTTTAGCGGAGCACTGGAATGGAACCGAAGCCGCGCAGCCGGGGTCGCCGGGCCGTCGATACAGTCACCGTCGGCCTGTTCGCCCTCGTGATCGGGATGCCCGCGTACGGTCTGCTCTTCAAGAAGCCGCACCGGTTGGAAGAGAATCGCGCGCGCCATCCGTTCCCGCCCGTCGCCGCCGAGTCGATCGAAAAATTTCCCGCCCGATTCGAACTCTACTTGGGCGACCATATCGGCTATCGGGATACGCTGCTCTCGTGGCACCGGGGGCTTATGTACGATCTGCTCGACGAACCGGTGACGGCGAAGGTCTGGATCGGCAAAGACGGTTGGCTCTTCCTGTATCAATCCGACCCGCTCCTCGGGATTCCCAAAGCGCCGACCATCGCCGCGCGGGTCGATCACTGGACCCGGATCTTCGCCGAGCGCCACGCTTACCTCAAAGCGCGCGGCATCGGGTACATCATCGTGATTGCCCCGGACAAAGCCGACGTCTACCCCGAATACCTGCGCGGGTACCCGCTCCGGCATCCGTCACCGGAGTGCGCCACCCCGCTGGCGAAAAATTTGGAAGCGCAGGGCGTGACGTGCCTGAATCTGTTGCCGGACGTACTCGCCGAGAAAAGCCGGAACCCGCTACCGATGTACTTCCAGACCGATACCCACTGGACGCCCGCCGCCGCGCACGCGGGCTATAAACGGCTGGCGCAAGCCGTGACCGAGCGGTTCCCCGACTTCCGGATGCAGCCCGAGACCGCGTTCGCACCGAGCCGCATCGAGTGCGCGGGCGATCTCCGCAAATTGGTCGGCGTGTCCGACGACGTGCCGATGGAATCGGCTCAATACAAACGCCCGCTGACGGCGGTCGCCAATCGCGCGGGGCCGGATTACTTCGGGGAGGCCCAACGGACGGAGCACTTGAACGGCGTCGAGCCATTGATTTCGACCCAACCGACGGCGAGCGGGCCGAAGATCCTGTACTTGCAAGATTCGTTCGGGGACGCCTTCAAGCCGTTCCTCCACAGCGACTTCAAACGGGTCGCCAACATCAGCACCTACGGCCTGCCCTTGGAGGCGGTGCGGATCGAGCAGCCGCAACTGGTGATTCAAATCCTCGTCGCCCGGCAAATCTATTCATTCCCGCCGACGAATCCGCCCGAGGTATCGAAGGCGCTCCGTTAGAGCGGACTTCGACTATTCGTAGCGTCCCCGTATCTTCCGCCCCCCTCTCCCGGCTTTGCGGGAGAGG
>JANOSQ010000678.1:0-5765 GCA_031415915.1 Fimbriiglobus sp.
AAATGGTCAAGTCATCAGCGCCCCGATCGGCTTGCCGCCGAGGGCCACTTCGTACGGCCGGCCCTGCCGGTCCCGGACCACGGCCTTCGGGTCGACCCCCAAGCAGTGGTAGATCGTCGCGGCCAGATCCTGCGGCGTCACCGGGTCCGTCGCCGGGTAGGCCCCGATCCGGTCACTCGACCCGTGGGTGATCCCGCCCCGCACGCCGCCGCCGGCGAAGACGGCCGTGAACACGTCGGGCCAGTGGTCGCGCCCCCCGCCGTTGCCGTTGATCTTGGGCGTGCGGCCGAACTCCCCCATCCACACCACCAGCGTCTCATCCAAGAGGGCCCGGTCCGCCAAATCCTCAAGGAGCGCCGCGTAACCGCGGTCCTGGATGGGAAGGATCTTGTCCTTGAGATCCCGGAAGTTGTTGGCGTGGGTGTCCCACGATAGGGTCGGGTTGAACCCGTCTTGGCCGTGGGAGTATACGGCCACGAGCGGTGTCCCGGCCTCGACCAGCCGGCGGGCCAGCAGACAACTCTGCCCGAACACGTTCCGCCCGTACCGGTCGCGCACCCGCGGGGCCTCGGCGTCGAGCCGCAGCGCCCGCCGGGTAGCCTCGGACGTGAGCAGGTCCGCGGCCCGCGGTCCGCGATTCCGCGACCAGTTCCAATCCCGCCGGCGGCCCGCTGTAGATCACCCGGCCGCCGCGTTCGCCCGCGTCGGGACCCACGTCGATGATCCAATCGGCGCGTCGGATGACGTCGAGTTCGTGCTCGACGACGAAGAGCGAATTGCCCGACGCCTTGAGCCGGTCGAGCGCACGCAAGAGGGCTTCGGTATCGGCGGGGTGCAGACCCGCGGACGGTTCGTCCAAAACGCAAACGACGCCGAATAGATTGGAGTGGACTTGCGTGGCCAAGCGCAGCCGCTGGAGTTCGCCGGGTGAGAGTGTGGGCGGGCTCCGCTCTATGGAGAGATACCCCAAGCCGAGATCGAGCATCACCGCGAGCCGCGCCTGGAGATCCCCCGCGATCCGGCGCACGACTTCGGCTTGCTCGGGATGCTTCGCCCGCCACTTCGCCCGCCCCGGTGCGGCATCGCGCGCGAACGGTTCGAAGAGACCGCTCAGTTTCTCCAATGGCAAGCGCGACAAATCCGCGATATCCAGGCCCGCGAACCTGACGGACAGAGTCTCGGGGCGGAGTTTCTTGCCCCGGCAAATCGGGCAGTCGCCGCTCACCAGGAACTGTGCCACCCGCTTCTTCATGGTCGCGCTCTCGGTCTTGGCGAACGTCTCCAGCACGTAGCGGCGCGCCCCCGTGAAGGTCCCTTTGTAGTCCGGCTTCACCTTCTTTCGGATCGCCTCGCGGACCTCGTCTCGATTCCAGCCGGGGTACACCGGCACCACGGGTTGCTCGTCGGTGAAGAGTAGCCAATCGCGGTCCTTCTTCGGCAGTTCGGACCACGGGAGATCGATGTCGTAATCGAGGGTGGTGACGATGTCGCGGAGGTTCTGACCATGCCACGCGGGGGGCCACGCGGCGATGGCCCGCCCGCGGATGCTGCGGGATTGGTCAGGGACCATCGAGAGTTCGGTCGCATCGTAGACCCGGCCGAAACCGTGGCAATTCGGGCACGCCCCTTCCGCCGTGTTCGGGGAGAAGGACTCGGCGTATAGGAGCGGTTGACCGGGCGGGTAATCCCCGGCTCGGGAGTAGAGCATACGGATCAGGTTCGAGAGGGTCGTGACGCTGCCGACCGACGAGCGGGTGGTCGGTGAGCCGCGCTGTTGCTGCAACGCGACCGCCGGGGGCAGCCCTTCGATGGAATCGACATCCGGCACACCGACTTGGTGGAACAAGCGGCGGGCGTACGGCGAGACCGATTCGAGGTAGTGCCGCTGGGCTTCTGCGTAGAGGGTACCGAAAGCGAGGGACGATTTACCCGATCCGGAGACCCCGGTGAACACGACGAGGGCGTCCCGCGGGACATCGACGTCCACGTTTTGGAGATTGTGGACGCGTGCACCGCGAACCCGGACGAAGCCGGCGTCGGAATTCGTTTGGGGCATTGGATCTCGTCAGCGGCGAAACCGGAAAGTTGTCCGGTCATTCGCAGCAATTGTGCCACAATTGGATCATCAATCAGCGGCTGCGCACGCCCGCCACTAACTCGAACGAGCGGCGCCGGGCGGTGTGATCGTGAATCTGGGCCGTGAGAACCAATTCGTCGGCCCCCGTCGACTCGACGATCGCTTCCAATTGCCTCCGCACCGTTTCGGGTGAACCCACGGCGGAGCAGAGCGTCATGCGTTCGACCTGCGCCCGCTCGACGGGCGACCAGCGCCCTTCCATCGATTCGACCGGCGGCGGGAGCAGCCCGGGCGTGCCGCGCACCAAGTTCAGGAACTGCTGTTGCGCCGAGGTGAACAACCTCTGCGCCGCCGCGTCGGTGTCCGCCGCGAAGGCATTCACCCCAACCATCGCCAAGGGTTCTCGAAGTCCCGGCGAGGGAATGAAATTGGTCCGGTACAGCTCGAGCGCCCCGTGCAGAAAATCGGGCGCGAAGTGGGATGCGAAGGCGAAGGGCCCCTGACGAGATCGGCCAAGGTCGATGACCCGGCGACGTACCAGTTCCTCCGCACCGTGCCGGGCATCGGACCGATCCTCGGCTTGGTAATGCTTTTCGAGATCGGCTCCATCCAAAGGTTCCCCGGGGTGGGGAACTTCCTGTCGTACGCCCGGCTGGTGGGTTCGGCGGAGGGAAGGAGGGCTATTGGAGGGGCCCAAAGATGGTGGTACAAGTGTCGTACGCAAGCCGCATTTATTCGCGATTCGCCGCGATAATTCTCCTTCATTCCCCACGCTAATAACTCGAATGGAATTGCCGCGATGAATTCGATCCGATGGAATCGCCGTTACGTCTTGCAAGCCGTGAGCGCCGGCGCCTTGGGCGCAGTGACCGGCGGGGCACTCCGGGCCGAAGACAAACCGGACATCAAAGGCCGCCTCCAGCAATCCGTTTGCAAGTGGTGCTACGGCAAGCTCCCGCTCGAAAAGCTAGCCGAGGAGGTGAAGAAGATCGGCTACCGATCGATCGAACTGCTCCTCCCCGGGGAATTCGATGTGATCAAGAAGGCCGGGCTGACGTGCGCGATCCTCGGCGGCGCGTCGATCTCCGAGGGGCTCAACCGGAAGGAGAACCACGAGAAGATCGAGAAGCACCTGCGCGAGTTCATCGGCTTCGCCGCGAAAGAGGGCATCCCGAGCGTCATCTGCATGTCCGGCGACCGCAAAGGAATGCCGGACGACACGGGCCTCGACAACTGCGCGATCGGATTGAAGCGGATCGTGGGCCACGCGGAGAAGAGCAAGGTCACGCTCATCATGGAGGGGCTCAACAGCAAAGTCGATCACAAGGACTACATGTACGATTCGACGAAATGGGGCGTGGAGTTGTGCAAGCGCGTCGGCTCCGAGCGATTCAAGCTGCTCTACGACATCTACCACATGCAGATCATGGAGGGGGATGTGATCCGGACGATCGAGAAATACAAAGACTACATCGGCCACTACCACACCGGCGGCAACCCCGGCCGGCACGAAATCGACGATACGCAAGAACTGAACTACGCGGCCATTTCGAAGGCGATCGTCGGGACCGGCTTCAAGGGCTACCTGGCGCAGGAATTCATCCCCCTGAAGGACACGGTAGCGTCGCTGAAGCAAGCGTTCCAAATCTGCGATGTGTGAGCCGGTTTTCTTTAAGCAAGGAATTCGAATGCGCCCGTTTCCGCTCGCACTTGTCCTCGGCGCGGTTGCCGGGGCGGGTTGCCACTCCGATCCCGCCGCAGAGCCATCGCGGCCGACCCAGCCGACTGCCGGACGGGCTCCCAATCGCGAAGAGGCGTTGGCCGAATTGCAAAGGGCAAAGGCGTTCCTCAAGACGGATGGGGAGGGTCCGGAGCGCAAGCTGATCGAGGTAGACTTCCGATTCGTCCCGGTCGGGGACGAAGGCCTCCGGGCTTTGCGATTGTTCCCCGAGTTGAAGTTCGTCGGTCTGCTCGGGTGCCCCGTCACGGACGCTGGACTGGAACATCTTCGCCCGTTGTCGGAGTTGGAGACGATCGTCCTCGGCGGCACGCGAATCACCGACGCGGACTCGCGGTGGTCGCCGAATGGCCGCGACTCCGGCGGCTGGAGTTCCAGAGTACGCAGGTGACGGACGCCGGGCTGGTGCACCTCAAAAAACTCAAGGGACTCGGGTACGTGAAAGCCGGGGGAACTCGTATTTCCGACACCGGGATGCAGCACTTGGCCGAAATCGTCGCCCTGGAGTACTTGAACCTCGTCCAGACTCGGGTCGGGGATGCCGGTGTCGAGCGCTTGGCCCGCTTGCCGAGCTTGAAGGCTCTCTATTTGGACGGGTGCCCCGTCACGGATTTGGGCGTTGCGCACTTGAAGGTCACGAGAGCGCTGGAGGTCTTGTCCGTGCGGGGGACGATCGTGACGGCCGAAGGGGCGGTCGCCGTGCAGGAGGGGCGGCCGGAGTTGCAGGTGATGCGCTGAAAACTTGATTCGATTTCTTTGATCTGCCGGGCGGAGTGCATTTGTAGGGAGAAGGTATTTGCATCCAATGTCGGCGGGGTTAGCTTCAACGCCGCGTGGAGAAAGTGAACCTCAAACGCTGGGGAACGGGCCACTCGGACCATGCTGACAACGTGCTTTCGCAGCAGTTCGGTCCGCGGCACTGCGGGGATTGTCTTGTCTGTGCGGATGCCTCGCGCGCGGATCCGGGTCATAGTCGGCAGAAGGCAGTTGAATTTGCCGAGATCGATGGCCAGAATGATCGCGCTCATCGGACGCCATGAAATAAGAGGCGAGTCTTTCGGTCCCGAGTGCCAGAGGAGCCAATTCGTGCGCCGGCCTCCTGTTCTCAACCGGCGTGACTTACTCCAGCTCGGCGCACTCGGCGTGAGCGGGCTGTCGCTGCCCTCCCTGCTGGCGGATCGCGCCCGCGGCGGCCAGCATTCGGTGGCACCCTTGGGCAAGGCCAATGCATGCATCCTCCTGTTCCACTTCGGCGGCCCGTCGCACCACGACACGTTCGATATGAAGCCGCTGGCGCCGGCCGAGGTCCGCGGCGAGTTCCGGTCGAACGCGACATCCGTGCCGGGCTACCGAATGTGCGAGCACCTGCCTATGGTCGCGCGGCAGGCGCACCGCCTCGCGGTCATCCATAGCGTCCACCATGCCGACCCGCAGCACAACAACGCCGGTTACCGCATGCTCACCGGCGCGGACCCGCCGCTCTTGGAGAACACGGTGGCGGCGTTGGCCAAGCCGAAGCCGGAAGACCACCCGCCATTCGGCGCGGTGCTCACCCACCTGCGGCAGTCCGCGGCCCCGTGGGTTTCGCTCCCGTACGAGATGGTCAACGGCGTCCCCTATCCGGGTCAGGCGGCCGGCTTTCTCGGCGCCCGCCGCGAGCCGCTCTGGCTGAAGACGGACCCGAGCCGGGGCCACGACTTCGCGTTCCCGCATCTGGACTTGCCACCCGACTTGTCGCTGCCCCGCGTCCGGGAACGCGGGGGACTGCTGCGGTCGCTCGACCGCGGCGGCTCGGCGTGCCCCGCGGCGGAGGATATGGCGCTCTATCAGGCGCGGGCCGCGGACCTGCTCACGTCCGAGGCTACCCGGCGGGCGCTGCGGCTCGACGCCGAGGCCCCGCGGGTGCGCGACCGGTACGGGCGGAACGTGTTCGGGCAGAGTTGTCTGCTG
>JANOSQ010000679.1:0-6545 GCA_031415915.1 Fimbriiglobus sp.
CTGCCAGAATTCCCGGCGGTCGGCGCCGCCGGGGAACATCGCTTTGTCCTTCTGCGATTGGTGCCGGAAGATCGCTTGCTTCTTCCGCTCGATCACGTCCGGGCTGAGCGGCACGGCCATCTCGATTTCGTGCGGCTCCCATTCTTCCCACGCCCCTTTGTAGAGCCAGACGTCGAAGTGGTGCTCCTTGGCCCGCACTTGGCGAACCGCTTCGAAGATCGCCTCGGCGCAGAGTCGGTGCGTCCCGTGCGGGTCGCTCAATTCCCCGGCCACATAGATTTGATCCGGCTTCAACCGGCCGAACAACTCGACGATGTCGGCGATGTCCTGCGGTTGAATCGGATCCTTCGTGATGGTTCCGGTCTGGTAGAAGCGCAGGTTCATGAACTCGAGCTGCTCGGGCGGGATGCCGCAGGCGAGCGCGGCGGCGCGGGCCTCGGTCGCGCGGATTTGCCCCTTCACCTGCAGTAGTTCCGGCGTGTCGGCTTGCCCCGGCGACTTGCCGTCGAGGAATTGATTCACCCGATCCTTGATGGTGCCCGCGCTCGACTTCTCGGAGGCGTCGCCGAAGGCGCTGAGGAATTCGTCCACGAAGTCGATGAACCGGCGGGCGTCGTGATCGAACACCGCGATGTTCCCGCTGGTCATGTAAGCGACGTGGACCTTGTGCCCCTGCTCGACGAGGCGGATGATCGTCCCGCCCATGGAAATGACGTCGTCGTCGGGGTGGGGGCTGAAAACCAGGACGCATTTCGGATTTCGGATTTCGGATTTCGGATTGGATGAGCGACGATCCGCGAGTCTACCGGCGGGGTACGGCTGAATCGTCTTCAGCCGGTCGTGGAAGACCGCTTCGCCGATGCGTTCGGCGGGGCCTTGCTCGCGCAGCAGTTCGTAGAGGTGGTGCTCGCGGAAGTCGTCGTCGTTGAGCTTCTGCAGGCCCTTCTTGACGGTCAAACTGAGCCAGACCACCGCTTGGCGGACGCGCTCGGGCGTCCATTCGACGGGACCGACTTCCCACGGCCGCTTGATGGCGGTCGTCTCGGCGGCCGCGGCGGGATCGAGCAGGAAGAGCGCATCCGGATGCTCTTGGAGGAAACTCGCCGAGATCGCTTCCGTCGGCGGGAACTCGATCGCCTTGGTCACGCAGTGGGCCTTGTGTTCGCCGAAGGCCATGAGGAAGACCTTGCGGGCATCGAGGATGCTCGCCACGCCCATGGTGATCGCTTGATTCGGCACGTTCTCCTCGCCGAAGAACCCGGCGGCGGCGTCGCGGCGCGTGATGCTGTCGAGCGTGATCATCCGGGTCCGGCTGTTCTTCGGGCTACCCGGTTCGTTGAAGCCGATGTGCCCCGTCCGGCCGATGCCGAGGATTTGGATGTCGATCCCCCCGGCCGCGCGGATCTTGCGCTCGTACTGGATGCAGAACTCCTCGATCTCGTCCGGCTTCAACGTGCCGTCGGGGATGTGGATGTTCTCCCACTTGATGTTCACATGGTTGAAGAACGTCTCGTGCATCCAGCGGAAGTAAGAGTGCGGGTCCTCCTTCGGCAACGGCAGGTATTCGTCGAGGTTGAAGGTGATGACCTTGGAGAAATCGAGCTTCTCCTCGGTGTGCATGCGGATGAGTTCGCGGTAGAGGCCGACGGGGGTCGACCCCGTGGCCAGCCCCAGTACCGTCGGTTTGCCGGCCGCATTGCGGGCGCGGATGAGCTTGTCGATCTCGCGCGCCACAAAGCGGTTGGCGGCGGCGCTGTTGGGGAGCAACAAGCTCGGCACGCGGGTGTGCGGGAGAAAATGCTGAGTTGCGGGAGCCATGGGAGAGGTTCCGGGAAAACGGACGGGCGCTGTCGGGCTGTTCTACGACCCGGCAACGAACGAAAAAAGCCCGGCGCCTCCTCGCGGGGGCACCGGGCTTCATTTCGATCGCGGTTGGGCCGCGGTCGCGGGGGTTACTTGCAGCCGCCGCAGGCCGGGGCGCCGCAGCCCAGGTCGCAGGACGGGGTGGCGCAATTGCGTTTGCCGCAGCTGCGGAGCTTCGAGAAGGCGCCGCCGACGCGGTCCTTCATGCTGCTGGCGAAGCCGCAGAGCTTGTCCTTGAGGCCGAGGCCTTTGCTGCAGCCCGTGTCGCAAGACGAGGCGCAGGCGTTGTTACCGCAGCCGCTGTTGCAGCCTTGGCCGTTCGAGACGAGCACTTGCTTCTCGACGCAGGTCGGCACCATCTTGCAGACGTTGACGGTGACGGTGCTGCAAACCGGGACGCACACGGTGCGGGTCGCTTGGTACGGCACCGACTTGCACACGTGGACGGTGCAGGTTTGGGGGACGCACTCGGAGACGCAGCGGGTCTTGCAGACCGGGACCATCTTGGTGACGCACTCTTTGACGCAGCGGGTCACGGGCACTTGCGTGGTGACGCACTCTTTGACGCAGGTCGTCACGGGGCACTGCACGGTCTTCGTCACGCACTCGTAGCTGCACACTTGCTTGGTCACCGGGGTGCAGTGGGCCACCTTCTTGCAAACCGTGACCGGTTCGCAGACGGTTTCGCAAACGCGTTCCTTCTTGCAGGTCGTCACGGTCTTCGGGCAAGCGACGTGGCACGGGTCGCAGAAACCCTTGAAACGGTCGCACAGGCCGGGGCCGACTTGCTTGGTCACGGGCACCGACACCCACTTGTGAACCGTCCGGGACTTCATCTCGGTGACGGATTCGGTCGTGTAGTGCGTTTCGTTGACCGTGACGGTTTTCATCACGGGGACGCGTTCGGTGACGGTCTTGGTCACCATCGTGGTGACGGGCTTGCTGACCCAGCTCGTCCGGGCTTCCATCGTGGTCACGTTCTTGCTGACCCAGCTCGTCCGGGCTTCCATGACGGTCTCGTTGACCATCCGGTTGACCATGACGTTCTTGGTTTGCTGCTCGGCCACCATTTCGTTGCGGTGGGCGGTGTACGTCTCGGTGCGGAGTTCGTTCTTCCACACGGTCCGCGTTTCCGCGACCGTCGTCGGAACCATTTCCGTCACTTTGATCGTCTGGTACACCGGGCCGCAGTTGCCCGTCACCACGCCGGCCGCCGGGGCCGCCGGGGTCGCCGGCACCGCGACGAGGCCCGTGTCGGGCTTCTTGTCGTCGGCGGCGAACGAGGACGAGGCCCCGAACACGCCGGCGAACACCGCCGTCATCGTACAAACCTTCAGCCATCGCATGCTCATGATCCGCTCCGTATCGGGGTTCCGCATCGTCCCCGCCCCCGTGCCCGCCATTCCATTAGGCGGTCCACACGACGACGGTGTCCGGTATGCTGAAACTAGAATGCCTCATTCCGGGGGTTTGACCAAGGGAAGGGGGCGTGGTAAGCCTGAAAAAGCGGCCGGCGGCGCGCGCTTGAACAGTTTGGAACGGGTGGCCCGGCGATCCGAACCTTGCCGGTGCGCGAAACCCCGCCGGTTCTCCGGCTTGGCGCGGTCGGATTGTACCGATGGGCGAAACCCTGCGGGCCACGGCCGGCGGACGGCGGCGTTTGGGCGAAGTGCCCGGCTCGTGCCAGCGGGGGAGTTTGCCGGGTGGGGGAAGTGGTGGGCGGACGCTCTTTCCCATTGGCCTTTGGCCCCGCTTCGGCTATCTCACTGGGTAGCGATGTCCCGCAAGACGACGGTCGGGGGAGCGAACCGATGCCGATGGCCCGAGACTACACGCCCGCGGAATTGGTGACGGCCCTGCGCGAACGCGGGCCGAAACTTTTGACGGCGTACTACAAACCCGACCCTGACCTCCACGCGCTCATCCACGAGGCGGTCGAGGGCAACGCCCTCCGCGCCTTCCAAAAACTTTCGCCCAAGCCTTCGGATACCTTCCGGATCTGGGCCAAGGCGCGGCTCTCCTTCTCCGCGATGTTCGACTTCGGCGCCGTGCAGACGCAAGAAGAGTACGACGCGCTCCTCGAAGGGCATATCCGCAACCTGAACCAGCACTGGATCAAGGTCTATCAAGTCGAGATGGGGATGGGACTCGCCCGGAAGGTGATGAACATGCTCATGAACCGGGTGCTTTGCAGTTCGGAGGTCAAGCCGGAGGAACGCAGCCGGGTGCTGCCGTTCTTGCACGTCCCGCACGACGAATACACCCTCAGCGCCATCCGCAACGCCGCCGCCACCGGGGAGTACGGCCCCAAGATGGAAATCCCGAAGAAGCCGTCGATCAAGTTCCTGACGTCCGACGACAACTACGCCCCGCTGCAAGCGACCTTCCGCAAGCTCGCGGGCAACGCCGGCGTGCCGCCGATCTGCATCGACCTGCTCGCCTGGCAGGACGGCCACCCGGAATAGGGAATGGCTCTACAAATCCGAGGGCTGTAGGCCGGTGTGTTTGGAGATCCGAGCCAGCATCCTCGGTCCGATCTCCTCGCGGTCGTGAAACGAAAAAACGACATCCGGCCATCCGGCGCGCTCCAAAATCCGGTGCGAACCGCCGGACTCCCGTTTGATCCGCCACCCGATTCGGAGCAATGCCGAGAGGACCTTTTTGGCTCGGCTCGCCGGCCATGCGCTCATGCCGGCACCGCGAAAAGTTCCATCACCCCTTCGGGCACGGTTTCCCCGTGCTCGATTCGATCGGCGAGCACGCGCAGGCCCAAAGCCTGAACGGTTTGCACCGCTTCGTCCGCGGAATCGCCGTAGGCCAGCGCGCCGGGCAGTTGCGGAATCTCCGCCAACCAACGGCCGTCGCTCTCTTGTTCCACTTCGATTTGAAACGACATGGTGGACTCCTCCGGGGACGACTCCAGTTTAACCGAACACCGTCCCGAGCGTTTGGCGGAAGCGCTCGACGCTGGAGCGCACCTCGTTCGTCCCCTCTTCGCTGCTCGTCCACCCCAGCGGGATCACTTCGATCCCTTCGAGCACCTTGTAGGTGCTGAAGAAGTGCTCGACCTCCCGCAAGAAGTGCGCCGGCACGTCTTCCAACTTGTTCATCGCCCCGAAGAGCGGATCGCGGTGCGGCACCGCCAGCAGTTTGTAGTCGTTGAAACCTTTGTCCTTCATCTTGAACATGCCGACGACGCGGGCTTCGATGAGGCAGCCGGGGAACGTCGGTTCGTTCACCATCACGAGGATGTCCGACGGGTCGCCGTCCTCGGAGAGCGTCTGCGGGATAAAGCCGTAGTCGCCGGGGTACATCGACGAGCTGTACAGGTAGCGATCCATCTTGATGAGGCCGGTGGCCTTGTCGACCTCGAACTTCGTCCGTCGGCCCTTGGGAATTTCGACGATCATGTTGACGACGGATTGCTCCCCGGTGCCGGGGGGGATCATCATGTAATCGCGGATGTAATCGCGGCGGGCAAACATGCGGGCACCGGGGTCGGGGGACAAACCAATAAGTTTGTTTTAGGGAAAGCCGAGTTCTGAGGGGCGACCTTTGGAGAATCGCACCGCCTTCCGACGCAAGCTGCTCGCGTGGTTCGACCGCGCCCGCCGCGATCTGCCTTGGCGCGCCAACCGCGATCCGTACCGCATTTGGGTGTCGGAGGTCATGCTCCAGCAGACCACCGTCGCGGCGGTCATCCCCTACTTCCACCGATTCCTCGGCAGTTTCCCCGATGTGCGCGCTTTGGCGAATGCGGACGAACGAGCGGTGCTGACCCACTGGCAGGGGCTCGGCTATTACCGGCGTGCCCGGCATCTGCACGCGGCGGCGAAGACGCTGGTGAACGATCGCGCCGGCGAACTCCCGGACGACCCCGCGGTGTGGGCCGCACTCCCCGGCGTCGGCCGGTACATCCTCGGCGCGGTGCTCTCGCAAGCGTTCGACCGGCGGTTGCCCATCGTCGAAGCGAACACGCTGCGCGTGCTTTCGCGACTCTTCGGCAGCCGGCTCGATCCGCGCGAGGGCGCGGGCAAAGCGTGGGTCTGGGAAGCGGCGGAATCGGTGCTGCCGCGGAAGCGCGTCGGCGACTTCAACCAAGCGATGATGGAACTCGGGGCCTTGGTCTGCACCCCGGTGGCGCCGAAGTGCGATACCTGCCCCGTGCGCCGCGAGTGCGTGGCGAATCAACTGGGACTGCAAGCGGTGATCCCGCCCCCGGCGAAGCGCAAAGAGTTGGAAACGGTGCGGGACACCGCGCTGCTGATTCAGCGCGAAGGGAAGATCCTGCTGTGCCAGCGACCGCCGACGGCGGAGCGCGGGGCGATGCTCTGGGAGTTTCCCTCCACCGCAGCGAGCGTCGGTTTGCTCGTGGAGATAGGCCCGGAAGTGCTGACGGTGAACCACGGCGTCACGCGCTTCCGCATCATGCTGACCGGGCTGGAAGCGATGTGGCGAAGCGGCGAGTTCACTTCGGACTTTTATTCGGCCGGGGTCTGGCTGACGGCGTCGGAACTGGGGGAGTACCCGATGAGCACCCCGCAGGGGAAACTGCGGAGCGAGTGCACGAAAGCGAGCCGGCAGGGGCGATTGTGTTGAAAGGCGAGCCGACCCTGTCAAGGGTCGGGTTGTCACGAAGCGCAGATGCGATTCGGAACTCACCCGACCCTTGACCGGGTCGG
>JANOSQ010000680.1:0-4226 GCA_031415915.1 Fimbriiglobus sp.
TCGACCAACCCGCAGCCGGCCACGAAGCCGGCGAACAGCAGGATGCCCACGCGAAACGGACTGAAGAATCGGCGGAATTGCGAGATCGACATGGTCGCCCCCGAGTTGGAGTTGGGTCGAGTCACCGGTGACAGTTTACGCGGGTCACCGGAGAAGCGATAGCTCGGTTGTGCGCCGGTTACACGCGTGTGACACGCCGGAAGGGGAATTGTCGAATCGAAAGCGGGATACGAGAGTCGAACTCGTTTCACAGCCTTGGGAAGGCTGGGCACGACCGGTATACCAATCCCGCAGCGTTGGAAATCATACCGCGTCGGCCCGCACCGACAAGTTCATTTCTTCTCGGGGGCCACGAGGAACTTCGCGAATCCGGCCGATTCGGTGACCGTTGCGTTCGCCTCGTCGGAATCCTTGGCCACGAGGAACATCGCCGCGCCGGGGTAGCCTTCGATCATTTTTAGGGCTTTCGCCGGTTCCATCACACTGGCGACTTTCGTCAACGCGTCGGCCTGCCAGCCCTTGGTCGCAATGACGGTGGCGCTCCGGCGGCCGGTGAGGCCGAGTCCCGTTTTCGGGTCGAGGATGTGCGAATAGCGGACGCCGTCGATCTCGACGTGTTGGAACAAATCGCCGGAGGTGGATACCGATTGGTTCACCAACTTCAATCTCCGGGTCGGTTGATCCTTTGTGATGGGAGCGATCTCGACTTCCCAGCTCTCTTTGTCCGGCGGAGCATCGCCGACGGTGATGTCGCCACTCGCCGCGATTAGCGCCCGCGGGCAACCCTGTTTCTTCAACACCTCCAAGGCGGCATCGGCCGCGAATCCTTTGCCGATGCCGCCGAGATCGAGCCGCATCTTCGCCTTGGACAACTTCAGCGTGACGTCCTTCTGGTCGAGGGACATAAACTTGTACCCAACGAGTTGCTTCGCGGCGGCGAGTTCTTTCGGGTCGGGGAGTTCTTTCACCTTGCGGGCCACGCGCCAGAGTTTCACCATCGGCCCGACCGTGACATCGAAGGCTCCCTCCGACAGCCCGGCCACGATGCTGGCTCCGGAAAGCACATCGCGGAGATCCCCGGACAAGGGCATCGGCTTCCCCGGATTCGCATCGTTCGCCGCGCACAGTTTCATCAACTCCGACTTCGGGTTGTAATCGCTCATGACCATTTCGAGTTCCGCCACGCGCGCGTAGGCCGCCTTCGCGGCTTTCTCCGCCGTCGGCTTGTCCGGGGCGTACAGCACGATCCGCCATTCGGTGCCCATGTGGACTTCGCGGAATTCGTGTCGGCCGGGGGCATCTGCCGCGTGCAATCCCACGGCGAATCCGATAATATGGGCGAATGCGATTAGGGTTCGCACGGTGATTCTCCCCTCCCGAAGGTTCCGCCGCGATGACCGGACTCTCCCGCCTCTCGATTCTACCGCTCCTCGGCTTGGTGGCCGCACTCGGTTTCGTCACCGCCGCCGCCGACGAGAGTATTCCGCCCGTGCCGCCCGAGCCGAAGGTCTCGGCGAAGGTCGATCTGCCGCCGAAGCCGTTCTCCGAGACGGTCGAGGAAGAGATCAAAATCCCCGACGACAAAGACCCGGACAAGTACACCGTCCAGAAGCTGAAGACCACCTTCGAGATGGTCTACGTCCCCGCCGGCGAGTTCATGATGGGCAGCCCCGCGACCGAGAAGGATCGCAAGGAGAACGAAGGGCCGCAGCACAAAGTGAAAGTGAACGCCTTCTGGCTCGCCAAAGTGGAAACGACGTGGGATCTATTCGATCTCTGGTATCGCAATAAGGACCTCCCGCGGCGCGATGAAGCGGACGGAGAATACGAAGCCAAGAACAACAACAAGCCGCTCGGATCCGATGCGATTACCCGGCCGACGAACCCGTACGTGGTCGATACTTACGATCACGGTCGCGAAGGAAAACCGGCGATTTGCATGGGCCATCACGCGGCCATGATGTTCTGCCACTGGCTGCGGTTGAAAACCAAACGCGGCTATCGGCTGCCGACGGAAGCGGAGTGGGAATACGCCTGCCGGGCGGGCAATACCGCACGCTACGGGTTCGACGAAAGCAAAGACAAATTGGAAGAGTACGCCTGGTTCATCGGCAATTCCAAGACCGACGACAAACCCGAAGGGACGACGCACGTGGGAGCGAAGAAGAAGCCCAACGCGTACGGTGTGTACGACATGCACGGCAACGTCGCGGAGTGGTGCCTCGATCAGTACGACCCCAAAGCCTACGGCGAGTTCGCCAAGAAAGAATCGACGCTGGGCGCATTCACCAAGCCGACGGATAAGAAATGGTCGCACGTCGTCCGCGGCGGATCGTGGCTCGACGGCGCCGAAAAATTGCGATCCGCGTACCGCTGGCCCTCCGAGGTCGAGTGGATGCGCAAAGATCCGCAATTCCCGCGCAGCGTGTGGTGGCTCACCGAAATGGATATGATCGGCTTCCGCGTGGCGCTGCCGGTCGAAGAGTACCCCGAGTTGGTCGGCCTCAAGCCGGCGGTCGTCAAGAAGGGCCGCTGATGCTCAGGCGCAAACTACTCTCGATATCGATAGGGGTCGGCGTGATGGCCACGCTCGGCTTTATAGAGGCCAACGACATCGTCCCGGCGGTGCCCGACGAGCCGAAGGTGGCCAAGCGAGTCGATTTGCCGGCGAAGTCGTTCGCCGAGAAACTCGAAGTGACCAAGATCGGGCCGGACGGCCCGGGGGAGACGCTCCACGCGACGTTCGACATGATTTGCATCCCGGCGGGCGAATTCGAAATGGGCAGCCCGGCTGCGGAGAAGGGCCGCCGGGAGAACGAGGGACCGCGGCACAAAGTGAAAGTGAACGCTTTCTGGCTGGCCAAAGTCGAAACGACATGGGAGTTGTTCGACCTCTGGTTGCGAGATGCGAATTTGCCCCTGAGAAGCCAGGCGGAAGATGTGTTTGAATGGAACAATTCGGATCGCAAACTCGGTCCCGATGCGATCACGCGGCCGTCGGCGCAGTACGTCGACGACACCTACGGTCACGGCCGGATCGGCAAACCCGCTCTTTCGATGAGTCACCACACGGCGATGATCTTTTGCCATTGGCTCCGCCTCAACACCAAACGCGGATACCGGCTACCCACGGAAGCCGAGTGGGAATACGCCTGCCGCGCCGGGTCGAAGGGTGCGTATGGTTTCGACGAATCCAAAGGAAAGCTCGCCGACTTCGCTTGGTTCAGGGACAATTCGAAAACGGAACATCTGCCCGAAGGCACGACCCACGAGGTCGGCAAGAAAAAGCCCAACGCGTTCGGTCTCCACGATATGCATGGAAACGTCGCGGAGTGGTGCCTCGATCAGTACGATCCGAAATGCTACGGAGAATTCGCGAAGAAGGATCTCACCCTCGGCGCATTCACGAAACCGACCGAAAAGAGATGGTCGAACGTCGTCCGAGGTGGCTCCTGGCTCGACGGCGCCGAGAAACTGCGATCCTCGTATCGCTGGCCATCCGATGCCAAATGGAACCAGAAGGATCCCGATTTCCCCAGTAGCGTTTGGTGGCACACCGAAATGGATATGATCGGCTTCCGCGTGGCGCTGCCGGTCGAAGAGTACCCCGAGTTGGTCGGCCTCAAGCCGGCGGTCGTCAAGAAGGGCCGCTAGTTTGCTTTCTTCGTCACCCGTTTCCCAGAGGTCTTCTCCCATGTCCGAGTCGAATCGCCGCGATTTCGTCAAAGGCACCGCCGCGGTCACGGCCACGGCCGCCGCCGCGAACCTGTTCCCCGCCTACGCGGCCGGGAACGAAACCATCAAGGTCGGCCTCATCGGCTGCGGCGGGCGGGGTAGCCAAGCCATCGGCGACTGCTTGCAAGCCGACAAGAGCGTGAAATTCTGGGCCGCCGGGGACGTGTTCTTCGACAAAGCCAAGGGCACCGTCGCCGCTTACCAAGAGAGCCACAAGGAGCGCGCCGACCTCGGGGATCGCGTCTTCGGCGGCCTGGACGCCTACGAGAAGGTCCTCGCCAGCGGCGTCGATCTCGTGATCCTCGCGGCCCCGCCCGGCTTCCGCCCGCCGCACCTCGAAGCGGCCATCAAAGCGAAGAAACACATCTTCTGCGAAAAACCCGTCGGCGTGGACGGGCCCGGGATCAAGAAGGCCCTCGGCCTCGTCAAAGAAGCGAAGAGAAAGAACCTCGCCATCGTCGCGGGCACTCAGCGCCGCCACGAGATCGGCT
>JANOSQ010000681.1:0-1597 GCA_031415915.1 Fimbriiglobus sp.
ACTCGGACAATTCGAAAGACTTGCTGTGTCGCCACCATCGGGACTTCCTCCGCCCGGTACTCTGACGTTGCACGTCCGTGACAGTTCCCGAATTTTTGCGGAACTCGTCCCGCGGCGCGGGGTTGCGGGTACAGTGCCTCAACTCACGGCGACTTCTTCGGTCCTTTGCCCAAGAGCGTCGGGCTGATCTTCTCGAATCCGGCCAGTTTGGCGTGGTCGAGCATCTTGATCACGAACTGGTAGCGGACTTCCTCCGCGAACTGGAACTCGAGCTTGGGGAGAACCCCCTTCTCCTCTTTCTTCTTCTTCACGATGTCCGCGAGGGCTTCGTAAAGCTCGTTCATCGCCGAGAATTGATCCGCCGGGGACATCTTGAACGTCTTGCCTTCGGTGTCGCCGTCCTTCAGCAGCGTGATGTCCGAAGGCACCCCCCCCGTCGGGGCGACGGTCGCGATGTACGCATCGGGCTTATCCGGATCCAAACTCGGCGTGGTCAGGCTCGGCGTATTCGCTCCCGCGTCGGGGAGGATCAACGACAATTGCCCCTCCGTCGGCACCGGCCGGAAGGTCAGGATGAAGAAGGCCATGAGCTGGAACGACATGTCCAACATCGGCGTGATGGGCAAATCCGGCTCGGTATTGGGCGTGTGCTGGCGTCTGCGGCGGTGCATGGTTTCTTCCTTGTGGATTCAATCTGGCTGGCCACCGACCACTAACCACTGGCACTACTTCTTCGACTGGATCGCCCGCAGTTGGATGTCCTTGTAGCCCGCGGCGCGGGCGGCGCCGAGGATCTCGTTGATTTCCTTGTAGTCGTGGCGCATGTCGGCGCGGACGATCACCAGCGACCGGCCTTTGCCGGCGTCCCATTCGGCGCGGGTCTCGGGTTTCTTCTGGGCGTAGGCTTCGTCGAGCTTGTACTGCTGCTCGAGTTCCGCCTGCAACTGGAACGCGTTGCTGCATTGCTTTTTGTGGGTGCCGGAGTTGAAGGTCAGCGTCTTGGGCTGCTCGACGCCGAACTTGTCTTTGCCGGGAAACGTGAGGTTGATGAAGCAGGTGCGGTCCGCGGATTTATCGAGGATGCGCGCCGCCGAGGCGTCGGGCAGCTTCACCATCGCGTTGGTTTCTTCGGCGATGAAGTTGGCGCAGAGCATGAAGAACATGACGAGCTGCAGCACCATGTCGAGCATGGGCGTCAGGTTCGGCTCGGCCGCCTTTTCGTGGCTCAACGATGCGGTCATGGTCGCGTCTCCCCGTTAGCGGATCGGTTGGGCGGGGATGGCGGCGGGGATGGCGGCGGCGACCGGGGCACCCGCCGCCGGCTTCTTCGAGTTGTGGTACATCTGCGTCAGCAAATCGTCGGCGACGTGCGACACATCGAGTGACACCTGCGTGATCCGATTGCGAAAGAACGTGTTCATGGCGATGGCCGGCACCGCGATGGCGACCCCCACGAGCGTGACCGAGAGGGCGTGCGAAATCCCGTCGGCGAGCTTGGCCGGCTTGGCGTCGCCGGTCGCGAGTTCCATGAACGCCTCGATCATCCCGAACACCGTGCCGACCAGTCCGAGCAGCGGCCCGAGCGTCGCGATCACGG
>JANOSQ010000682.1:0-1995 GCA_031415915.1 Fimbriiglobus sp.
TAAACCGGCATCGACCGGTATTTTTAGAGTAAGATGCCGCCTTAGCTCAGTTGGTAGAGCGACGCTTTCGTAAAGCGTAGGTCGCGAGTTCGAGTCTCGCAGGTGGCTTTGCTTCCCGTCCGTCCTCTCCGCTCTTCGCCCGTCCCAAATCGCCTTCATTTCCCAGTGGTTTCAGGCTTTTCGGAATTCCCTTCCCGGTCGTTTCCGTCGCATCGCTTTCTTCAACCGTCCTCAGTCGCAACCGTCCGTTTCCCCCATTTGCTGCTCCCGTTGCTGCGCGCTGCTGCTCCCGTTGCTGCTCCCGAAACGCAGCGTCGCCGTCCGTCCCGGTCATCCGGAGGCGGGCGATTTCGGGTTCCTTGGAACCCGGCAGCTTGTTCACCAGCGATCCCAAATCGTGCAGGCGCGTCCGGGCGTAGCGGGCCGTCGTGAGCTTGGGATCGGAATGGCGGGCCAGAGTCATGGCTTGCTTCAAGTCGGCTCCGGCGCGGATGACATTCGAGATGTAGCAGTTCCGGAAGGCGTGAAAATCGCGGGTCTCTTCGCCTTCGTGCCCCATGATCGTGAACGAGATGCCGGCGGCATCGAGGTCGATGCGGAGCATTTTCGCCGCTTTCTCACGCCACGTTCCCGGCCAGACCGGGAGTTGTCTCGGGCACGCAGCCAGGAACGGGCGGAGCGCGTCGGCCAGTTCGGTGGAAATCGGCTGAACGGCTTCCGACCGATTTTTTGTGAACTCGGCGGCCAGCACGATGGCGGGCGTCTTCGCATCGAGGTCGAACGAATCGGGAGTCAACGAAGCCAGTTCCTTGACACGGTAGCCGGTGTTCAGCGCCACGCGGTAGAGCATTGCACGGGCGGGGCCGAATATCCCGCGATAGTCTTCTTGGCTCGCTTCCGCCGTGGCGATCAACTTCCGGCACTCGGCATCGGTGAACTCCCCACGGCGAAGTCGCACGTCCGCCTTGACGTTGCCAGGCTTCAACCGCGTGAACGGGTCGCGTTCCATGCGCCCGTTCGCCACCATCCACCGGCAGAACTGGCGGATCGCTTGGAGCCAATCGTTGGTCGTTTGGACGCTCAATTCGTCCGTCTTGCGGAGGTCGTGCAGGAAGTTTTCCGACCGCTCGGGAGTGAGATCTTGGGTTCTGAGAAAGCCGCAAGAGGCGAAGGCTTTCTCGATCCGATTGAACCGTTGGCCGATGTACTTCGGAGGGCGCCCGCTCGCTTCGAGTGAGCGTTTCCAATCTTCGAGGTGCCCTTTCAGAACCCGTTTGCGATGTTCGCCGTACCGATCCACGATCCCGGCCTTCTCGTTCTCGATTTTCTTGAGCAGCTCCGAGAGCATGACGGCGCGCGGCATCTTTGTTCGCCGAGAAGCGAAACCGCTTGCGACTGCCGTCGGCGAGACGGACATCGGCCGTCCACTTTTCGGCCGGCTTCAAGTAGTGGCGTCCGTCTTTAGTAAATGGGTAGAGGGCGTGCCTCTTCCCTTCAAGGATGCGAACGAAGCCTTGCCCATCCTTGCGGACGATCTCGGCATCCTGGGGCACGGGGTAAGGTCTATCGGGCTTGAAGAGCGTCGCCATGAGAACGGATCCTTTCTGAAAAGGGCCATCCCCCGCGTCGTTGCTTCTCAGGTCAACGAGCACGGGTTCGGGCCGTAAGGCAAAGGAAGTATACCTCGGCGAACGGAGCGCGCCAGGTTGGTAGTGCATCAATCCGGCAGCTTTGGGCCGTGGTCAAAGTGCTGGCCATCGGAGATTTTCTTCCGCGCTTCTTTCAAAGCGGCGGCGCGTCGTCGTGCCACTTCAACTTCGCCGAGGGCCGGGGCGTCATCGCCGGGAATTGATCCCGCATTACCCGCATCTCCGGCATCGGGGGGATCGGTTGCCGGAGAAGCCGGAGAAGCGGGTTGAGAATCCGGCGGTTCCGAGGTCGAGCCGACGGGGAAAACGGCCCAGCGGTTCGTCTTGGTTCGATCCTCTCCGGCTA
>JANOSQ010000683.1:0-2607 GCA_031415915.1 Fimbriiglobus sp.
GACCAAGTGACCCTGTACGACACCGCGAAGCCCGAGAAACCGCTGACCATCGCCCACGGGCAGGGCCGCCGGCCGTGGGGCGTGACCCTCAGCGAGAACGGCAAAACGCTCGGTGTCCGCATTGCCCGCGATGCCGCGGCGACCGATCCGAACCTCCGCGGCAGCGGGGAGTGGACCGCCTTCGACCTCGACCGGTTGACCCCGCAACTCGACGCGAAGCAGAAGTGGCTCGAACCCCTGATCCAAGCCGACGGTTGGACCGTCGTACCCGATGCCGCGGACTCGTGCGTCTGGTACGCGGCGCTGGCCCGCGAGGGTAAGGAATCCCTGCGTATTCGGCTGGCGCTCGATCCCCTCCGCGATCAACAGCCGACCTGTTTCACCTTCGTTCCCCCGGCCGTCGCGGGTCGGGCGCCGAAACTGATCGTCGGCCACTATTACGGTTGCTCGCTCTTCGAACTCGACATCGCCAAGCCGGTGTTGAACGCCACCACGAAGCAATTGGAATTCCACCGCACCCGGCTCTACACGGGCCACAGCGGCGAGGTGATTTCGGTCGTCGCCGCGAAAGATGGAACTTGGTTCCTCACGGGCGGGGCCGATCACACCGTCGCGGCGTACAGCCTCAAAGATTGGGACGGCCAGCACCACCTCGGGGCGGTGTTCCACGCGGTCGAGGGCAAGCCGGCGATCAAGTCCGTCGCCGACGGATCGCCCGCCTATGAAGCCGGGCTGCGGGCCAACGATGTCGTCGAACGCCTGAGCGTGGCCGGGGCGAAGATCCCCACTTACGACCGCCGGGAGGGGCAAGCCCACCGCGGGGAAACGGCCGACGCGCTCGAAGCCCTCGGCGAACCGAAATCGGGCGTCGAGCTGATGTTCGATTTGATCAACCCGAAGACCGGCGTCCGCCGGGCGACGCTCACGACCGTCCGCCAACGGCCGATGTGGAAGTGGTTCGCCGGGTTCGACGAACGCCAGCAACTCCGCGAGTGGATCATCTGGATGTGGCAGGGTTCGTACTACTTCACCAACACGACCCACGGCGACCGGCTCGTCGGCTGGCACGTCAACGCCCCGTCGGTCACCGACAGCCCGCAGTTTCACCCGCTCGAAAAATACAAGGATCAATATCTCCGCCGCGGCGTGATCCAAGTGCTGCTGAAGAATCGCGAGGTCGGCGACGCGCTCATCGAAGCGCTCGGGCCGAACCCGCTGCCGCGCTCGTTCGCCCAGCTCGAATCGGCCCCCGTGCGATTGGCCGTGCGGCAAACCGAAGTCCCCGCCGACGGGCTCGACGTCGCGATCCTCGTGCAACCCCGCGGCACCAACCCCGACCTCCTGCCGGAACGCGTGGAACTCTGGATCAACGACTTCCGCTACCGCGTCTGGGATAACCTGCCGAACAAAGTGTTCCAGCAAGCGTTGCAGATCCCGCAAGAGACCTTCCGCAACGGCTCGAATCAGGTCACGGTGCTCGCGTTCAACAGCCTCGGGGGCCGGGCGCAAGATTCGTTCGTCGTCCAACAAGGCACCCTTGCCCCGGCGCCGAGTCTGCTCGGGCTGGCCGTGGGCATCAACGATTACGGCGCCCCCAAGAACGGCGGAGTCGGCGACCGCGGCTTCGGCAACCTCACGAGTGCCGTCAACGACGCCGAGAAACTCACGGCCCTGCTGCACACCGATTTCACCGGGCCGAAGCGGTACTTCCCCAAGGGGGCGATCACTCTGGAACTCGACGCCAAAGCGACCCGCAAACAACTGACGGCCGCCCTCGGCAACCTGAAGTCCGCCAAGCCGGACGACCTGCTCATCGTCTACCTCGCCGGCCACGGCACGCTGCTGACCGCCGACCCCAAAGACATGCCGAAGCGCACCACCGGCCAGCGCGGTTACGAGATCGAACTCGACGGTAAGTTCCTCTTCTGCTGTCCGGACTTCACGCCGAAGAAGCCGCTGGAAACCTCGCTCGGCGCCGGCGAATTGTTCGACGCCCTCGTGAAGATCAACTGCCGGAAGGTGATCTTCCTCGACGTGTGCCACTCCGGGCAGGCGACCGAAACCAACGTGATCCGCCGGCTGATTCCGGATGGGCAAGGGCCGTTCATCATGGCCGCGTGCGAGCAGAACCAACTCTCCTACGAAGACCCCAAAGTCGGCCACGGGCTGTTCACATACTCGCTGATGCAGGCGATGGGCCCCGACTTCCGCCGGCTCGACAAAGACTCCACCGGCGAGATGACCTGCAAGCAACTGTTCCGCTACGTCGATCAGAAACTCCCCGAACTGCTCGCCAGCACCGGCGACCCAGGCAAACCGCGCGTGCAGTTCCCGATTTGCTTCCCGCAATCGCCGCCGGAAACGGTGATTTTGAAGAAGTGAGCCGGGTCGCGTCACCGCCCGGAGTTCTGCTTGTTCGGGCACGGAGGCGACCCGGCACACGGATTTCGCAAACGTTTCCAGCCCCCTCTCCCGGCTTTGCGGGAGAGGGTTGGGGTGAGGGTCTTGTTTTGAAAAACCCCTTAGGCGAGCGGCAGGAGGTAGCCTACCCAATTGAGGTTTCCGAAACGAGCTCGGCATGAGACGATGGGCAATTCACCCGTCACC
>JANOSQ010000684.1:0-2901 GCA_031415915.1 Fimbriiglobus sp.
CCCGCGATCATCTTGACCTTGTCGTTCGCGCTCTCTTTCGATTTCTCGTCGAGTTTCGTGTCCGGGTACTCGGCCGACCAAGCGACCCACCGGCACGCGACGCTATCGACCCATTCGAGCGTCCATCCTTTCAGCTCGCCCTTCGCACCGCGGCCGTCGATTCCCCACGTCGTGCCGGTCTCTTGGTCGGTGATCGCGCCGTTCGCTACGGCGAAAGTCAGCATGCGATCCGGCACCACTTTCCCATCGGGCAGCGGTTCCCCGGCATCGTTGGGCGAGACGCCGTTCTTGTCCGGCTTCGGCCCCTTCCACTTCCGCGGCTGGCTGGCGACGGGCTTGAACGCGGCCCCGGCGAAGAGCACGAGGTCCGCGTCGCCGAGTTTATCAGTCCGCAGGCGGGGGAAATCCTTCAGCGGGTACGCTTTGATGGCATCACCGACGCGGACACCCAGCACCAAATCCTCGGGTTTCAAGCGCGGGTCGATTTTCGCCGGTCGGGTTATCACCGACTCGGCGTTCGGCTCGGTCGGCAATTCCACGGGCGCGTATTTGGCGTGCATCTCGTAAGCGACGGCGTTCGGGTTGCGGGCCATCGCTTCGCCCCAAGTGCTGGCGATCGTCGGCACGAGCTTCAAGCGGGATCCCTTCCGGGGGCCATCGATTCCGAGCCCGCTCAGGGCGGAGAAGACCGTGCCATCGGCGGTGTCGCGGATCGTCGAGACGCCGTGCCGCCAGCCGTTGAAGACGAAGTTGTAGCTGGGTGTGAAGCCGCGGACGAAGCCGGCGTCCGGGTCGTACACGAACACGCCGTAGCTATCCGAGATGACGCGGTACTTGCTGAGGAAGAAGCGGAGCGGGATCGCCCCGCCGTCGGAGTAGCCACGGATCCAGCAAAGCGCCGGCTCCTCGGGTTTCAATTCGTCGCCGCGCCGCTTGGCCTCATCGACACAGTGGGAACAGTTCGGGTTTACCAAGGTCGGGAAGGGGGGCGGGGTGGAGCCCGCGGGCGGTTCCGCACCGGTGGAGACCGCTGCGTACAGCAGGAGAACAATTCCGGTTCGCATGGGCAGGCCCGCCTCGGTGTTGAATCTCGCTTCGCGGAATCGAGCGTAAGGGCAGTTGAACGAACTTGCAATTCAGGACACTAGTTCAGTGACTTGCCAGCCCTTCTTGACAAGCCTGGCAGTTGCCTCGGATTTGCTGGCGGCTTCGATCTTGCCGCTTTTCGCCTGACCGCTTGAATCAACGGCAGAGAATCGGAACTCTGGCATTGTAGTACCCTCATTTATGCTATCACACGATCAGCGTATAAACCGCCGGGCCGGGTAAAGGCGGGCCTCCCAGTCACAGCATGCTGTACGGGTCGACGTCCACTTGGAACTCGACGCCGCTCGGCGGTTTGGTCACGGCGACCACTTCGCGCAGGACGCTGTGCAGCACGCCGCTGGTCGAACTCAGCAATTGGAAGTGGAACCGGTAGTAATCGTTCAATTTGAACACCGGGCACTCGGCCGGGCCGAGGATGCGCACGGCCAAGGGTTTCCCCGGCCCGCTGGCGCGGAGGTTCGCCTGCTTGAAGCCCCCGGCCAGTTGATCGGCGAATTTCTCCGCGGCTTCCTGCTTCTCGCTGCGGACGATCAGCCGGGCCATGCGCTGGAAGGGGGGGTAGAGATGCTCGCGGCGGAACCCGAGTTCGAGCTTGGCGAAGGAGACGTAATCGTGCTTCGCCGCCAACGCGATGCACGGGTGCTCCGGCGTGTAGGTTTGAATCAACACCCGGCCCCCTTTGTCGCCCCGACCCGCGCGGCCCGCGACTTGTGCGAGAAGTTGGAAGGTTCGCTCGGCCGCGCGAAAGTCGGGCAAGTGCAGGCCCGTGTCCGCGTTGATGACGCCGACGAGCGTGACGTTGGGGAAATCCAGCCCCTTCGCGATCATCTGCGTGCCGAGGAGGATGTGGACATGCCCATCGCGGAAGCTGTCGAGCACGCGCTGGTGGCTGCCCGATTTCGTCATCGTGTCCGAGTCCATCCGCTGGATCACGCGGTCCGGGAACAGGCTCTCCAACTCGGCGTGCAGTTTCTCGGTGCCGAGGCCTTGATAGCGAATCGACGCTTCGCCGCAGGCCGGGCACTGGAGCATCGGCGCGGTTTGCCAGTTGCAGTAGTGGCAGACCAACGCGGCCTTGGCCCGGTGGAACGTCAACGATAAATCGCAGTGCCGGCACTGGGCCACGTGCCCGCAACTCGGGCAGTGGACGTGGGTGCTGAACCCCCGCCGGTTCAGCAGGAGAATCACTTGGCCGCCCTTCTTGGTCGCCTCGCGGATGGCGAACTGGAGCGTCGGCCCGATGGCCGTCGGCTTCCCCGGCGTCTTCGGCTCGTGCCGCATATCGACGAGTTGCACCTTCGGCATGGCCCGGTCTTCGACGCGGTTCGGCAACGTGAGCAACGTCGTGGAACCGGAGTGCGCCGCGTGCCACGTTTCGAGGGCGGGCGTCGCGGTGCCGAGCAGGATCGGCACGTTGGCCAACTGGGCCCGCATCAGAGCCACGGCGCGGGCGTGGTAGCGCGGCGTCGAATCTTGTTTGAAACTCGTCTCGTGCTCTTCGTCGATAACAATCAACCCGAGCTTGCGGGTCGGGGCGAAGACGGCGCTGCGGGCACCGACGACGACTTGCACATCCCCGGCCGCGACATGGCGCCAGTAGGTGGCCCGCTCCGAATCGGTGAGGTTGCTGTGCAGAACGGCGACCCGGCCGCAGCGGCCGCGGAAGCGTTCGATGGTTTGCGGTGTCAGGCTGATCTCGGGGACGAGGACGATCGCTTCTTTGCCCCGTTTCACCACGTCTTCGATGGCCCGCAGGTAAATTTCGGTTTTCCCACTGCCGGTGACGCCGTGGAG
>JANOSQ010000685.1:0-6270 GCA_031415915.1 Fimbriiglobus sp.
GAGCCTGAAGTCGGTCTTCGGCAGCGCCGGCCTCTATGTCGAAGCCAAGACCGATGGCGAACCGGCCGTCCTGCTGCGCGGCTCGCCGGAACTCATCGCCGAAGCCAAGAAGTTCATCAACGCCGGCGGCACTTCGGGCGGCGGCTCGACGCAGAACCCGAACTTCCGCACGCTGACCATCGACAAGGCCAACGCCGGCGTGCTGGCCGAAGAAATCGTCCGCATGATGAACCAGATGGGCCGGCCCGCCCAATTGGTGATCCCCGGTCAAGAGAAGAAGCCGGCGCCGATGCCCAAGCCGATGACCCCCAGCCCGAAGGTGGGCATCCCCGGCAGCACGCAATCGCGCTACTCCCCGACGCAGGGAGTCCACATCGTCTCCGGCCAATTGGTCGATCCGCTGCAACCGGGGCCGAAGGAAGACCCCGTCGTCCTCAGCGTCGTCGGCAACAAGATCTTCATCAGCGGCAAGGATGAAAAAGCCGTCGCCCTCGCCTACGAACTGCTCCGGCTCTACCTGAACCCGAGCGCGGTCGGCGAAGAGCAGTACACGATCCTCCGGCTGAAGTTCGTCGCGGCCGCGGATGCCGCCAAGCTCATCAACGAAATCTTCAACGGCCCGCCCGCCGGCGCCGCGGGCGCCGCCCGCCCCGGTGGCGGCGGACTCGCCGCATTCAACCCGCTCGCCTTGCTCGGCAACCTCACCGGCGGGGCCGCCCCGACCGACCCGAAAGCCGGCCGCGTCCGCGTCGTCGCCGACCCGACCAGCAACTCGCTGATCGTCGTCAAGGCCTCGCAGCTCGATATGCTCACGATCAATTACCTGTTGAAGTCGTCCATCGACGACAACACCCCGCCCGAGGGGGGCGTGCCCAAAACGTACACGATCAAGGTGATCAATACCAAGGCGTCGAGCTTGGTGCCGACGATCCGAAACGTGTACGCCAACAAGACGGGCCGAAACGCGGTGCGGCCGCAGGGCGGGGGGAATCCGTTCAACCCGTTCGCCCAGCAGGCGGCACCGGCCAGCACCAACGTCGCACTGGCGGTCGATTACGATGACACCACGAACAAGATCGTGCTGAATTGCCTCGAACCGGATTACCTCGAAATCAAGATGCTCGTCGAAGAACTCGACATGGCCGCGAAGGACAGCGGCATCGTGGTGGACGTGGTTCAACTCAAGGGGGGCGTCACGCCGAGCCAGATCGAGCAGACGATCAACGCCCTCGCGGGCCGGGCACCGGTTCAACCGAACCAAGGTCGCGGCGGGCAAGGCCAAGGGAACTTCGGCCAAGGTGGCAACAACCCCTTCGGCGGCGGCGGGGCCAACCCCTTCGGTGGAGGTGGCGGTAACCCATTCGGAGGCTTCGGCGGAGGCGGTACCAACCCCTTCGGTGGAGGCGGCGGGGCCAACCCCTTCGGCGGCGGGGGTCGGGGAACCGGAGGTGGAACTGGAGGTGGACGAGGTGCCGGCGGAGGGGGAAGGCAGGCGAGTGCGGAGAACGGAGAGGGGACCCCCCACTCTTTTAACTACGGGGACATGGATGTCCCTTCGGCCCCCAGCGTGCTCTTCGACCCCGAGGTCGAACAATCGAGCCACGTCAACACGAACGACGGTTCGGCGCTCACCAACGCTTACGCCAGCGTGAAGCAGCGCCAGCAGCCGGATCAACTGCCCCCAGTACAACCGGGTGGCGTCCAACCCCCGAAGCAGCCCCCCGTGGCGCCGCCGGCCCCGTTGCCGTCGGTCGGCGTGCCGTTCCTCTCGCCCAGCTCGGACGTCCAAATCATCCCGCTGCCGGAACTCGGCATCGTGATCGTCCGCGGCAAGAACAAGGAAGAAGTCGAAGCGATCAAGAAGCTGATCGCCAACATCGAAGAGATCACCAAGAAGTCGGCCGCGATCAACTTGACCGTCGTGCCGCTCGAATTCGGCGACGCCACGCAGATCGTGTTTGAACTCACGCAGATCTTTTCGCGGGTGCAACTCGGGACCTCCGGGACGACCTTCCCCGCCCAGCAACTCGGCTTCGGCGGTGTCGGCTTCGGGGGCGGCGGCCAGCAGAACCAAGCGAACCGGCAAACCATCGGTTCGATCCTGCTCTTCCCGCTGCCGCGCTTCAACGCGATCCTGCTCGGCGTGCCCGAGTCGCGCTTGGAAGACATCAAGAAAGAAATCAAGCGGCTCGACGTGCCGAACTCGCCCCAGATGGAACCGGTGGCCTACCCGTTGAAGCGGGCGACCGCGAGCACGGTGGCGAGCCAGATCCAGAACTTCTTCAACCAGCGCTACCCCGGCGAGCAACTCGCGCAGAACCAGATCCGCGTGACCTACGACGTGGCCAGTAACACGGTCCACGTGCAGGCCAGCCCCGCGGATCAGAAGGACATCGCCAAGCTCATCAACGCCTTCGACAACAGCACCTCGAAGGCCATCGCCGAGGTCAAGGTCTTCCGCCTGCGGAACGCCTTCGCCGACGACTTGGCCAACGTGCTCCTGCAAACCCTGACCTCGAACGCACTCAACCCGCAGCTCTCCGCCAGCGCCGGCTTGCTTCCCACGGGGGCGGGCGGTGCCGGTGGCCAGCAGAACTTGCTGGGCCAAGGCACGGGCGCCGCGGGTGGCCTCCAACAGCAACAAGGGCAGCAGCGCCCCGGCGCCCTCGGCACCCTCACGGGCACCGGCGGCACTACCGGCCTGAGCACGAAGACCGTCTCCCTCCGCTTCAACAACGTCGAATCGGGCTTGCTCGAAGACGTCCACTTGATCCCGGACACGCGCATCAACGCCATCGTCGTCACGGCCCCGGCCGCGACCATGCGATTGCTCGAAGCGCTGGTGACGGAACTCGACGGCGTCGCCGCGGCCAAGTCGTTCGTCAACATCTTCAGCTTGAAGCGGGCCGACGCCGTCGCGGTGCAGGCCCTCATCACGAACCTGTTCAGCCGCAGTACGACCGGCGCCCAAGGCGGCGGCTTCAACCAAGGCGGCACCACGACGCAACAAGGGACGACCCGGCCGCTGCTGACGCTCACGGGCGATCCCGCCGCGGGCGCCTCGCTCATCGACCTCCGCGTCACCGCCGACCAGCGGACGAACACGGTGATCGTCGCCGGTAGCCAGAACGACCTCGACTTGATCCGCGCCGTCATCACCCGCCTCGAAGACGCGCAGATCCCGAATCAGCGCAGCGAAGTGTTCAAGCTCAGCAACGCGGCGTCGGCCGACGTCGTCAACGCCATCAACACGTTCTTGACGGCGAGTACGAACCAGCTCAACACGGCCGAGTTCGGGACGACCACGGCGACGTTCCAAACGCTCCAGCGCCAGTTCGTGCTCACGCCCGAACCGGTGACGAACACGATCCTGCTGAGCGCGTCGCCGCAGTTCTTCGACCAGATCGTCCAGTTGATCCGCAAGCTCGACGCCGCGCCGCCGCAGGTGTTCGTGCAGGTACTCATCGCCGAAGTGCGGCTGAACAACACCGAGGAAATGGGCGTCGAACTCGGCCTGCAATCCAACATCCTGTTCGCCCGCGGTTCGGTCGGCACGACCCCCGGAACGCCCGGCTTCAACTTCAACACCACCGGGGCGCTGCCCAACGCGAACTTGGTGAACCAAGGCAACGTGGCCTTCCAAGGCCTCGGCAACCTCGGCGTCGGCCGCAGCAGCACCACGGGCGTCGGGGCCGGCGGCTTCGTGCTCTCCGCCGCGTCCGATACCTTCAGCCTGCTCATCCGGGCGCTGAAGGCCCAAGGTCGAGTGGACGTGCTCAGCCGGCCTCAACTGACGCTCACCGACAACCAGACCGGCTTCTTCCAAGTCGGCCAGCAGTTCCCGCGGATCACGAGTAGCACGCTCACGGGCGTCGGAACGGCGCAGCAGGGGGTCGAATACATCGACACCGGGGTCGTGCTGCGGGTCACGCCGCGCATCAGCCCGGAAGGCCGCGTGCTCATGCGGGTCGAACCGTCGATCACCTCGCCGTCGGCGTCGAACGTCTCGCTCGGCAACGGCGTCACCGCCACGCCGATCGACACGCAGACGGTCGAAACGACGGTGCAAGCCAGCGACGGCGAAACCGTCGTCCTCGGCGGGTTGATCCGCAAGTCGGATGTGAAGCTGGAGAACAAGATCCCTTGGTTCGGCGACCTGCCGTGGGTCGGGGCGGCTTTCCGCTACCGCACGCAGCAGAGCGAGAAGCGGGAATTGATCTTCATCATGACGCCGCACATCGTCCGCAGCGAAGCCGACATGGCCCGCGTCGTGGCGGAGGAAGCGAAGAAGATCAACTGGAGCCTCAAGGACGTGGACGCGATCCACGGCCACGGCACCGACGTCCTCAGCGGGCGCTACCACAACGCGCTGCTGCCGCAGCAACAGGCCCCGTACTGCCCGCCGGGGGAAGTGCAGCCGAACCTGATGAACCTGCCCTTCTCGCCGACGGGCCAAGTGACGCCGGGCACCCCTGGGCCGGCGCCGATCTACAACCCGCCGGCGGGGACGCCGATGGGGGCGCCGCTGCCGACGCAAGGCCCGCCGATGAGTTCGAACTTCCCGTCGCCGCCGGCGGGCTTCGCCGGGCCGAACCAACTCGGCGTGCCGAGCGGAGCGCCGCCGATCAACGCGATCCCGACGCCGGGCATCCAACCGCAATCGTGGAACGCCCCCGCCCTCAAGGCCCCGGCCCGCGGCTGGACGTTCGGCGGAACCCAAGCCGGTGGCACGACGCCGCCGAACCCGAGCAAACCCAAGGAGGGGAACCAATGGCGCGTCTACGGTCGCTGACCGCTCGACCGAATCTCGGCCGGAACGCGGGGATCGCGGCGCTCGTCGCCGCCCTCCTCCTCCCGGCGGGGCTCGGTTGCACCGGCACCAGCTTGAAGAAAACGAAATCGGAGTTCGCCCAAGCCCTCCGCTTGGAGAAACCCCAGCCCGCCTCGCAGATGATCTGCTTCTGGCAGCGCCGGCCGCAGCACCTGCCCGACCCGAGCCGGGACGGCGTGATGTCCCCCGGCCTCGTGGGGCAATTGTTCCTGATCTCCGCCGACAACAAGCCGGTCGAGATCACCGGCGACCTCGTCGTGCAGGCGCTCGACGAGACGCCGCGCCCCAAGGGCCAACCCTCCGCGACGCCGGAGATCTGGCACATCGACAAAGTGGCGCTGAAGAAACTGCGCACCAACGACGACCGCTTCGGCCCCTGCTACGCGATCTTCCTCCCCTGGCCGACCAGTTGGAAGGACGTGACGAACGTGCGGATGCAGGCGAAGTACGTCGACGAACCGAGCCCGGCGCTCTTCGCCAGCGACGTGCAGATGACGCTCGAATTCAGCGCCCCCGGCGCCGTGACTTGGAACGACAAGGGGAGCGCGTTCCCCGGGGCGAAGCCGACGAGCCCGAGCGAGATGCGCGGCATTCCCGATTTGACCAAGGCGCTGAAGAACCCGGCGTCGTTCGGCGGCTCGCCGGGGTTCGCCGCGGCGCCGAACTCGGCTCCGGCTCCCGCGGGTATGTTCCTGCCGCCGCAGTCCCCCGGAGCGCCGGGGCAACCGGGCCAGTACACGACGGCCGGGCCGGACGGATCGATGATCACGACGAAAGTCTGGACATCGCCCCCGCCGACCATCACGCCACCACCCGTGCAGCAAACGACGTTCGACAAACCGTTGCCGATCCACGCCCCGACTTTCCAGCAGTTGCCGGCCGCGCTCCCGACGGTGGAGAACAATGCGCCACCGATCAACATCCCGAACGGCCCCCTGTAACCCGTGGTGATCCCGCGGCAGTGAGCGAGCAGTGAAAAGTGGTCAGTGGTCGGTGGTCAGTGCGGAAAAGAGGTTCAACTCTTCTCCGCTCTAACCACTGACCACTACTCTTCCCGTCTCCCCAACAGCACGATCCCCGCCGCGGCGGTGAGGTGCGAGGGTTGCAGTGGCTCCGAATCCGGGATCGAATCGATCGTCGGTATCGGCAAGCCGAAGTGGTGGCCCGTCAGCGCGATGACTGCGGCGAGCACCAAACCGACGGTCGTAAGGCCGCGCGAGGCGAACGCGGAGGCGATCAGCAGCAACCCGGCGATCGCGGCGTTCACGCCGACGAAGAACGGGGCCACTTCCGCCGGCAACCAACTCAGCGGCTTGTACTTCTCCGGCATCACGATCATTTCCACGACCGACTTCGTGGCCGCTTGGGTGGTCGCGGCGGCGCTCTTCACATCGCTCGGCGTCGCGGGGCCGGCGTCGAAGCGCGCCCCGGATTTGAAC
>JANOSQ010000686.1:0-4597 GCA_031415915.1 Fimbriiglobus sp.
ATGATGCCCGCGATCAACTTGGTCGCCCTCGCCGATATTCGTCACCAAGCCAAGTGCGCTTGCACCGCCGCCGGCATCGCCTGCGAGCGATACCGTTTGAAGCACGGCAAATGGCCCGCGCAGCTCGACCACCTCGCCGAATTCGGCATCCGCCAAGGGCTGATCGACCCCTTCGATGGCCAACCGCTGCGATACTCGGTCGTCGAAGACGGGATCATCATCTACAGCCTCGGCACCGACGGCCGCGACGACGGCGGGGATGTTGTCCGCCGGGAAGGAATCCCCAACGATACCGGCTTCCGGCTCTGGAACGTCGAGAAGCGAAGGGTCGAACGCGAAGTCATTCCCGAACCGGGAGAATGATCACCCCGCCAGCAGCTCGTCGAACAACCCCGCGAACTTCGCTTCGATCGCTTCGTTCGTGAACTTTTCTTGGTAGCGTTTCCACCCCGCGTGCAGGTGCCGCTCGCGCAAGTCGGGGTCGGTGAGCACCCCGTCGAGCCGCTCGGCCAAGGCGGTCGCGTTCCCCTCGGCGTAGAACGCCGCGTCGCCGCCGGTGAAGCCCACCGCCGCATTCGGCACGGCCACAACTGGCACCCGCAGGCCCATCGCTTCGATCAACGGCACGCAGAACCCCTCGTGGAGGCTGGTGACGAACAGTACGTCGGCCGTGAGGTAGAGCGCCTTCAACTGCGGCACCGAAACTTTGCCCGTGATGAGCACGTGCCCGCCGAGCTTGTGCCGGCCGATGGCGTCGTGCACCTCGGCCGCGTGATTGGGGATCGGCTGATCGCCGACGATGACGAGCCGCGAGTGCGGGTTGAAACGCCGGCGGTACTCGGCGAACGCTTCGATCGCGAGGGGGATGTTCTTATTCGGCACGACCCGGCCGATGAGCAGGATGTTCGTCGTCCAGTCGTCGAGACCCGACGCGGCGCGGTAGTCCGGTTCCAGAGTCAGCAGTTGATCGGCGTGGTGGAACGGCGGCAGCTCGTGGAACTCGCGGCCCGGCTTGAACTCGCGGATGTGCTCCCCGTTGTAGACCGAATCCGCCCAGAGGATCGCCTTCGATTTCGCCAACCGGCCGACCTGTGCGATCCCCTCTTCGCAGGCTTGGGCCACTTCCTCATTGAGTTCCTTGAAGAACCTCGGCGGGGTGACGTTGTGGTACTTCACCGCCTTGCGCCGGCACGGGGCCGACTCGATGATCTTCACGCCGGCTTCGAAGCCGATGGAATGGTGATAGATCACGACGTCGTCCGGCGAGCGAATCGACGATTTGAACTCGTGCATGAGCTTGGTCGGTTCCGCGATGTGGCTGCGCGTGACGAAGAATTCCACGTCGATGCCCCGGCCGCGGATGTGCCTGGCCATGCCGAGGGCGTCGTTGCCGACGGCGTCGCCATCGGCGAGGGTGGGGATGACGATGGCGACTTTCATGGGAATCTCTCTTTCAGAGCCGGAAGCGTGAGCGACGTTCGGTTCCGAAGCACATGCGACACTGCTCAGACGTCGCTTACGCGTCCGGCTCCGAAGGAATTCATCGCCGCACGAATCCGTGCTTCGCCAGCGCCGCGTGCAATTGCCGGCCGGCCGCTTTCCAACTGAAGTTCTTCGCCCTCGCCGCGCACCGTTCGCCGAGTTCGCGCGCTTCGGCTTGATCCGCGAAGACGCGGTGCATCGCTTTTACGATCGACTCGTCCGACGGGTCGGCCCATTGACCGATGTAAATGTCGTTCTTCACCGGCACCAGCTTGTAGTCGATGGCGTAACCCAAACTCGGCTCGAAGAACGCGGTGAGGCCCGAATAGTTCGACGTGATGAGCGGCCGGCCGCAAGCCATGGCTTCGATCAGGTGAAGGCCGAAGCCCTCGCCGAAGGAACCGTTGACGTACGCGGTCAGCGACCGGTACCAACCCGCGAGTTCCGCGTGCGGCAGCACGGCCCGCACCACGTCGATGCGGGCGTCGTCGTAGGTTTCGATGGCCGGGGAACTCGGCGAAATCTTCACCCGCAGCCGGACGCCCAGTTCGTGCGGGAACGCTCGGCGGAACAGATCGATCATGCGCTGGGCGTTCTTGCGGACCCCCCCGGCCGCGAGCGCCCCGGCGGTGCCGAAAGTGCAAACTTCGGGGAAAGAGCCATCGGCGTTGTAGACGAGTTGATCGCAGCCGAGCGGCGCCACTTCCATCGGCACCGTCACGCCGGAGCGCCGGAAGCATTCGACGCTCCACCGGCTCGGGACGATCACCAAGCCGGCTTTGTTCAGGGTGCGGACGCACGCCGGCGGCAGGGCGTCGGTCTCCCACATCGTGAACAGGGTCGAGTTCTTGTCGAGTTCGAAGCGGTCCGCGAGGAACGGCGGGGAGATCGCGAGTTGCTTCTGGTGTGGCTTCCGCCCCTTGACCGGCGGGAGAAACTGCGGGGGCACCAGCTCGGGCCGGATACTGGAGACCGGGTGCTGGCGGAATTTCACGTCGAAGGAAGGCATCCCGCGCAACACCGAATACACGACGTGATCCCACCCGGAGATGCCGAGGAGATCGCCGGCGATGTGCAAGCGCTGCGGGCGGGTGCGAATCGCCGTGCCGACGCGGGCGCGGTCGATGAGCGGGCTGTCGTCGAGCGGGTAACCGAGGATCGGGTCGAGAGTTCGACGATGTTCGGGCGCAATGCCTGCGCTCACCCAGGCTTCGATTACGGCCGGCTTAAACGACTCGGGCGGGCTGTCGCTCAGGCGGCGAGTCCGCGTCATCCAGAGATGGGTCGTCTCGTCCGATTCGTTCGTGAGGCCCGCGGAGCCATCGTAGATTTTGCCGCACGCGGCTTCGAGCGCCGGGTTCTCCTTCAGCGCCTGCGCGAAATGGAACAGCGTCCCCTCGGCGAGTTCCACTCCCGGCGGGAGCACGACGACGCGGTCGCAATCGGTGTCGGCGATGGCTTGGGCGATGGCCGCACCGAGGCCGTCGTCTTCGTCGACGAGGGCGATCTTCACGCGGGAGTCGTCGCCCAAGATCATCGCGAGGTGCGGCAGCAACCACGCCGCGGCGCTGCACGCCAAGAGCAGTTCCCAGTGCGGGTAGATCTGCCGGCGGACGGAGTGCGCGGCCAACCGGACTTGGTCGAAGTTTTTCGGATCGACGAGCAGCAGCACCGCGAGCGGCGGCGGGGCGGTCATCGCATCGCAGGCTTGTCGGATCGTCTCCGCTTCGTCCGGGGCGAGCGCATGCCGGCGCCACCAGGAGGCGTCGACTTCGTTCGCTTTGTAAGCGCCGACGCGCATCACCCGGCTATCCGCGAGCCCCTTGAGCACCTTCGTGCGGAAGGCGCGGAACTGACCGCGAATCAGCAATCCCGCCCCGCGTCTCAGCACCGGTTTCAAGCAGTTGTACGCTTTGATGAGGCGCAACTTTTCTTGGAACGCCGCCACGGCCACCATCGAATCGGAGATCCGCGCCAGCGAAAATCGCTCGAGGTCGAAGTCGCCCTCCACATGGAAGAGCGAGAGCGCCATGCGGGTGGCTTCCCGCGGCAGGTGGAGCAAGAACCGCTCTTCGAGCAAGCGGTTCCACGCCAGTACGTCTTTGGAAATCGGCTTGCCCGCGCCTTCGAACGTCAATTCGGCGCGTTTGCGGATCGTGAACGATCTGTGCGACCGCAATCGGAGTTTGAGCTGATACCAACCCGGCGCCAGCGGTTCCGCCGCGGTGAACTGAACGCGATTGCCATCGGCGTGCCAACCCGTCGCGACGGGGGTTAGACCTTCGGAAGGTGTGAGATGGCCGAGGTCGAGCGTGCGGGCTAACGGGGCAACGGGCACGGCGCACTCCTTGTGCCGATTCGGGAACATCCTTGTCCCCCTAGCGTGAACTTTCGAGAATCCGGAATCAACCCCAATCGCGGAATCCGAAAATGCGCCGTGTAACGTCGCTATCACGGGTTCCTTGCCGTGCGTAGAATCAACGGATTCAGCGGACGGAGGTCGAACGTGGTGGAACGTCGGGTCTTGATCGTCGGCGTCGAGAAATACCTGGAACCCGCTTGGGGCACCGTGCCCTATGCGGAGAGCGGCGCCGAGGAGTTGGCGAAAGCGCTGGGCTCTGGCACGACGTTACTCGGATCCCGCGCGACGAAGGCCGTGATCGAATCCAAACTCCGGATGCTCAAGAAGAGCGCCAAAGTCGGGGACACGCTGATCGTCTGGTTCGCGGGTCGCGGGTTGAGTGCCAAGGGCCGGGGATACTTGGCCGCGTGGGACACGCAACCCGACGATCCGTTCGACACCGGCATCGCGATCCGCGACCTGCTGAAAGAACTGAGCGGGTCGAAGGCGGCGAACGTCATCCTGTTTCTCGATGTCGGCCGCGGCCCGGAATCGGCGGGGTTCGACCCGCACCTCGATGGGGACGAACTGGAGAGCCGATTCGCCGACTCGCCCTCGGCGGTCGCCCTCACGACGTGCGCGCCGGGGGAAGAATCGATGGCGGCGGGGAACTTGAAAGCCGGCACCGCGACGCGATTGATCGTCGATGCCCTGACGGGGCAAGCCCGAAAGGCGACGACCCAAGCCGGCACTGTCACCGCGTTGACACTGCAC
>JANOSQ010000687.1:0-4099 GCA_031415915.1 Fimbriiglobus sp.
TGACATCGCCGCTGGCGACGCGGACTCCGCCGAGGAAGCCGGCGCCGAAGGGAACGCTGGAGAAAACCGTTTGCCCACTGGCCCCGTAACCCGTCACGGTTCCGACGCCGCCGTCGCCGCCGCCGACGACGAACGTGCTGCCCGAGGTGGGGGTGAAAGACGACCCCGACGCGACCGGCGCCGCCGGTGCGGTGACCACCGACGACGGTGTGGCTCCCCAACCGATGTCGCGGAGCACAGCGAGTTCGAGCGCTCCGATCCGTTTGACCTGCCCCACCGTGACGGAGGGGGTCATCACCGATTCCAAACCCTGGTAGCGGGTGTTCGGTGCGAAGTGGTCGTTCTCGCCGGCTTGCAATTGCACCGGGTAGCCGGTGGTCGCGACGAGGTTGGGCCCGGTGAAGAAGCCCGACGTGGCGAAGCGGGTGTACGAAGCGTTCTCGAGTCCGAAGCCGAAGAGGTGCAGCATCTCGTGGGAAGCGACGCTGCGGAAGTCGTATTGCGAAGCGCCCGGCGCGCCCGAGAAATTGAAGTTCGCGCTGCTGTTGAACGAGATCAACCCGCCCCAGGTGGCGAAGTCGGTGCCGCTGGCGACCCCGGCTTGCCCGCGGGTGCGGACGTTGTCCAGCCAAGCTTGCGATCCGGATGCGGAGTAGGCGGCGCCGGAGGCAACGCCGAGTGCCCCGCCCAAATTCCCCGCCGTGACGTAGATGACGATTTCATCCGCGTTGACGACCGGGATGGCGATGTTGATCTGCGAGTTGGTGGCGCTGTTCCACGTGCGAGCTTGCCACGTGTTGGCGCCGCTCGGCGCGATGGCCGTCAGCGAGTCGCCGATGTTCGCGGTGATGCTGGCCGCGACGTCCTCGAGGGCCGCGCGGCGTTCCGTGGAGTTGAAAAAGCCGCCGGTGTCGTAGGAGTAATCGAAGCGGACATGGACGGTTGGGGTGATTCGGTCTTCGAGTGCTTCGCAACGTGGTACGGACCGAAATGCCAGGAGATGCGGGTTTGGCATACGCGACTCGGAATCGAATGATCGGACATGACCGCGGCGGAGTTTTCCGCCTGCGGAAGATATACCGATAGTGTCGATTGGTTGGAATGCCGATCTTGAGGCCAACAGCAGAAAAGAATGCCGCCGTCAAAAGAATCGACAGGGGGCGTAGTCATCTCCGACAGGAGTCAGGAGAAAGGTGCGACTGCGGCGCGAATTCAGGGCGAATTTGCGCCATCGGCGTGAGCCGATTCCTCAATACGCGTGCTTCTGCAACCCGAAAAGCATCCGCCAGACGGTGAGGAACAATATCCGGATGTCGAACATCGGGTTCCAGTGCGTGATGTAATAGAGGTCGTATTGGATGCGCTTCCGCAGCGACGAATTCCCGCGCCAGCCGTTCACTTGGGCCCAGCCGGTCATGCCGCACTTCACCGCGTGGCGGGCCATGTAGTTCGGGATCGTCTTGGTGAACTTCCGCACGAACACCGGCCGCTCCGGTCTCGGGCCGACCAAGCTCATGTCCCCCCGCACGACGTTCCACAACTGCGGCAACTCGTCGATATTCGACGCCCGCAGGAACCGGCCCAACCGCGTCACGCGGGGGTCGTTTTCCTCCGTCATCTTCGGCCCGCCGAGTTCCGCGTCGATGGCCATGCTGCGGAACTTCAGCATCGGGAAGGCCGTGCCGTTGAGGCTGCAGCGCTCCTGCCGGTAGAAGATCGGCCCGGGGCTTTTCCATTTGATGAGCAGCGCCACGGCCCCGAGCAACGGCCCCAGAATCAGCAGGGCCACCGTCGCCAAAACCATATCCATGGCGCGCTTCACGATCACGTTCAGCCCGTGGTAGGGGCTTTCCCGGAGGCCCAAAAACGTCATCCCGTGCACCGTGGATGCCGTGAGCGTCAGCGCCGACAGCGCCGGCACATCGGCCACCAAGCGCACGTCCACGACCGTTTGCGACAGCGCGTCGAACACCCGGCGGGCATCGGCGTACCGGTTCATCGGCAGCGCGATGAACACGTGCTCGATGTGCAATTCTTCGATCAACCTTGGCAGATCGGCGATGGGCCCAACAACGGGCCGGTCGCATTGGACTTTGCCCGGTTCGTCTTCGACGTACGCGACGGTTTGAATCCCCATCCACGACGACAGCTTGAACGTGCGCGATGTCCGGCGGGCCAAGCGGCCTGTGCCGACGATGAGGGCGTGGCTCTGGTTGTAGCCGCCGGCGCGCAACCGGCCGACGGCGATCCAGGTGAGGCGCCGGAAAGCGATGAGTCCGAAGAAGGCCAGCCCGCTGAAGATGGCGAAGGCGACCCGCGATTCGTACTGGTAGCGCAGGGCGAAGGTGATCGACGCCAGCAGCAGCGTGCAGAGTGTCACGCCCTTGGCGATCGCGAAGCCCTCTTCGCGGAAGCGCGTCATGCGGTGGATGTCGTACAGCCCGGCGTAGCGGAAGCAGGCGAGGCTCAGCACCACGACGAGCGGCATCCCACCGAGGCAGAGTTCGAAATTGGGTTGGTCGTGGTAGAGTTCCAGCAGGCCCGCTTCGAAGCGCAGCCAATACGCCGCGAGCCACGCGGCCACGGCCACGAGGACATCCCCGACGACGAACCAAACTTTGAGCGGCTGCGAGCTGCGGTTGACCATGCGTCGGCCCCGTCCCGGCCCCTCCGAAAATGGCCGCTATGATAGCATCGGCATTCGTGCCGGGTTAGTTTGGCAGAACCGCACCCCCGCGACAACCCCACCCGTTCCCCCAAGGCGCCCATGTTGAACGCCGACCAACTCCTCGCCCGCCTTTACGCCCTGCGCAAAGACTACGCCGACGACCCCGAAGACGAGACCTACCAAGCGCTCCACCATGCGTTCCTGTTCATCAGCTACAACCACGGGGCATTCAAGGACTACGTGAAGAAGGAAGCGGAGAAGGGGGTGGCAGATGCGTGAGAGGGAGTGGCGGGAGCGGGGCCGGCCGCAATTGTTGAACTCGCAATGATCGGGCGGATAAACTCTCGTGTCGAGCAGTGGTTGGTGCGGTGACGACCGCGTCAATCCGCTTCCGGCTTGTCCTTCCCCCGTATCTTTGCTTTCGCTTGTACCGTCAGCGGATTGACCAACTTCTCGTACAGTCCGAAGAGGAATTCGACCCGTTCGCGGTCGGTGGCGAAGGATTCTTTGCGATAGCACTTCTCCACGGCCTTGTCGAGTTCCGCGTGGGCCTTCGTCAACTCCGGCGGCATCGAGTTGGGATCGTACAAATCGGCGAGGCTCGAATCGGGGAACCGCGCCCGCACGTCGAGCACCCCTTGCGCCTTGGCGGTGACGAGGTTTTTCTGTTTGTCGGTGGCCTCGGTCGGCCACGGGAAATTGTTGTAGACGAGCGATGCGGAGTAGCGGTAGTCGGATTTCAATCGACCGCCGACTTGGCGAAGCCATGCCATGTGCATGGTGGAGGTCAAGATGCCGAAGTGGAAAACCGTCACTTCGGTGTTGACCAAACACAGGTTGCTGATGATCGTTTCCGGCGGAGCGAAACCCATCGGGATGAATCGCCGCCGTTCGGAAGATACCGACGGGATAACAATAAATCGTCGCTTGGGCATATTCGTTACGTGAAACAGAGTCGGCGTCGCCGCCAATAGTCTCGTCGGAGCACTCACGCTTGCTAGTCGATACTTTCGGACGGCCTCCACGCGTTTCATCGCTTCCGGCATCCCGCGCAGCTCGTTCGGTGGGCATTCACCCAGCCACAGGCACCAGCGTTCCCAACCGTTGATGAATTCTTGCGAACCGAGCCAACGGCGGAACCATTTCTTGGACTTCGGTTCGATCTTGATAAACGCATCGCGTTCTTCGGTCGTGAACAAGTAATTCCCGTCGTCGATCGGCTTATTCCCAATGCCGATCTCCGGCACGTTGCAAAGCGGTTTACTCCGATTCAGTATCACCGTGTCGTTACCCGACACGAGATACGGGCTGATATTCGCCACCGTACCGAAGTTGACGCTCTGCTCCCCGCGCTCGTAGTCGTAAATGCGTTTGGTCGCCGGTTCACCGTGGCCGAAGCCGACGATCACGACGTGGACGTGGGCTTTGCCG
>JANOSQ010000688.1:0-1942 GCA_031415915.1 Fimbriiglobus sp.
CAAGCGGATGGTCGTCTACCTGCCCAAGGGGGAGATCATCAACCGCGATGAACTGCTGCTGAAGTTGATCGACATCCAATACCAGCGCAACGACATCGAATTCCAACGCGGCAAGTTCCGCGTCCGCGGCGACACCATCGATGTTTGGCCGGCGTCCGAAGAAGTCGCCTTCCGCATCGAACTCTTCGGCGACGAGGTCGATAAACTCTCGGTTATCCACACCGTCACCGGCGAGATCATCAAAGATCTCGAGGAACTGTACATCTACCCGGCGAAGCACTTCGTGACGTCCGAGGAGCGTGTGAAGGTCGCCGCCGACGGCATCGAACAGGAACTGGCGATACGCTTGGAGCAGTTCAAAACCGAAGGCAAGCTGCTGGAGGCCGAGCGGTTGAAAGCGCGCTGCCGCTACGACATCGACATGCTCCGCGAAGTCGGCTACTGCTCCGGCATCGAGAACTACTCGCGCTGGTTCACCGGCCGATTGCCCGGCGAACCCCCCTTCACGCTGCTCGACTTCTTCCCCAAGGATTTTCTGCTGGTCGTCGATGAATCGCACGTGTCTCTGCCCCAAGTCCGCGGTATGTACTTCGGCGACGAGGCGCGCAAACGCACTCTCGTCGAGCACGGCTTCCGACTGCCGAGCGCGATGGACAACCGGCCGCTGAAGTTCGACGAGTTTGAGAAGCGCTTGACCCGCTGCCTTTGCCTCAGCGCCACGCCGGGGCCTTACGAACTGGAAAAGGCCGGCGGCGAGATCGTCGAACAAGTCATTCGGCCGACGGGGTTGGTCGATCCGGTCATCCATGTGAAGCCGGCCAAGGGGCAAGTCCGCGACTTGGAGAAGGAGATCCGCCTGCGCGTCGAGAAGAAGGAGCGGACGCTGGTGACGGTGCTGACCAAAAAGAGCGCGGAAGACCTGACGAACTTCTTCACCGAGAACGGCCTGCGCTGCAAGTGGCTGCACAGCGAACTCGACGCCATCGAGCGCGTCCAAGTGCTGCGCGAACTCCGCGAAGGAGCGTTCGATGTTTTGGTCGGGGTCAACTTGTTACGCGAAGGTCTCGATTTGCCGGAGGTGTCGCTCGTGGCGATCCTCGATGCCGACAAGGAAGGCTTCTTGCGCTCGGACAAGTCGCTGATTCAAACGATGGGCCGGGCGGCGCGGAACGTGAATGCGGAGGTGATTTTGTACGCCGACAAAATCACGCCGTCGATGGAACGCGCGATGGGCGAAACCAACCGCCGGCGGGTCGTTCAACTGGCGTACAACGAGTTGCACGGCATCACCCCGGTGAGCGTGAAGTCGGCGATTCTCGGTTCCATCGAAGACGAAGTCGAAGCGCAGAAGTTCGTGCAGGAAGCGGCCGGGATCGCGGAGCAGGACTACGTCACAGCCGAGTTCCTGGAAGAATTGCAAAAAGAGATGCTGGAGGCCGCGGGTGCGATGGAGTTCGAGCGCGCCGCCCAACTGCGGGACAAGATCGCGCGGTTGAAGGGGGAGAAGGTGGCCGCGCCGCAACCGAAAAAGACGCGGCGTGGCAAGCCGCTGAGGAGTTCCCCGAGCGCGGAGAAGCCGGATGCCGGGCCGAAGCGCCAGCGCTCCCCGCGCCCCCGTGCGGATGGGGTTTGATGGTACATTTGATGGTACAATGGTGGGTACTTGACGGACTAGACCATGCTCCCGCTCGATGTGTTGCGCCAGATTCGCCGACTCCAAATCCGCGCCCGACGGGCGGTGCAATCGCTGCTCGGCGGCGAGTACCACTCCGCGTTCAAGGGCACCGGGCTGTCGTTCGAAGATGTCCGCGAGTACCAACCGGGCGACGACATCCGCGGCATCGATTGGAACGTGACGGCCCGCACCGGCATGCCGTTCGTGAAGCGGTACGTCGAAGAGCGCGAACTCACCGTGCTGCTCGCGGTCGATCTCTCCGGCAGC
>JANOSQ010000689.1:0-7167 GCA_031415915.1 Fimbriiglobus sp.
CCCGGCCACTCGTACGGCGTGTTTTTCTGCCCCGGTAGGGTTCCCCAGGTATCACCTACACCGGCCCCCCCGCTTCCGGCTCTGAAGTTTTCATTCACGATCCCACCGGCGATTTGCCAATGCGCACGATAGCTTGCCTCCTTCTACTCGCGCTCGTCGCGGGATTCGCGGCCCCCGCCCGCGCCCCCGCTGCCGAGGAGAAGGTGAAGATCGACGACAAGACCAAGAAGGCCATGGAAAAAGCCTTGGAGTGGCTCAAAGACACACAGAACAAAGACGGCAGTTGGGGCAATAACTCGGCCATCACCTCGTTCGTCGTGCTCGCGTTCATGTCACAGGGGCATCTGCCGGGGCAAGGCAAGTACGGCCCGGAAGTCGCCAAAGGCGTCCGCAACTTGGTCGCGGGCTCCCGCGAATCCGACGGCTACCTCGTCGGCAACACCGGCGGCAACATGTACGCCCACGGCATGGCCACGCTCGCCCTCTCCCAAGTCTGGGGGATGACCGGCGACGAGGAAGTGAAGAAGGTTCTCAAGAAGGCCGTCGACCTGATCTGCAAGACGCAGAACCACGAAGGGGGCTGGCGCTACGAGCCGCAGCCGACCGGGGCCGACGTCTCGGTCACGATCATGCAAGTGATGGCCCTGCGCGGGGCGAAGGACAGCGGCTTGCACGTCCCCGACGACAAGATGAAGAACGCCATCGGCTACATCAACAAATGCCACGATCCGCGCACCGGCGGCTACCGCTACCAAATCGGCGGCGGCCCGGCCGGTTACGCGCGCACCGCCGCGGGGGTCTGCGTGCTCCAACTCTGCGGGGAGTACGACAAGAAAGAAATCGCCAACGCGGTGAAGTATTTGGACAACACCGGCGACGACCGCCAGCACTACTGGTACGGGGCCTACTACGCAGCCCACGCTTACCACCAAGTCGGCGGTAAAGAGTGGGAAGCCTTCTACGAGAAGATGAAGACCAAATTGCTGAACGGCCAACAAACCAACGGTTCGTGGAAGGACGCGAAAGAAGGCCACGTCGGCCCCGCCTACCAGACCGCGATCGCCATTTTGATCCTATCCGTCCCGTCGCATTACTTACCCATATACCAGCGGTAAGCCGTCGCGCCGACGATGGCGCCTTGCGCCGCCGGCCGATCGAGCCGGTACACTTTGATTTTCGCATCCTCCACCGGGCCGGCCGGCCACCAGAACACGACCGCGGCCCGGTGATCCGCGGCCACTTCGTTCCCGTAGTTCACCAGACCCTGATTCAACCGCTTATCTTCCCCCTCCGGCCCGGCGCGGAGGATGGCGTATTCCACCCACTTGTAATCGGAACTCGGGTGCAGGTACATCGTCCGCCCGGCGTAGAATTGCGACCACTCGTAGGGGTCGGTCAGCCGATCGTCGGGGCCGAGCACCGTAGCCAGATATTCCCCGGCCTCCTTGAAGCCGATGCGATTCTGGTGCAACGGCTTCACCAAGCTCGGGAGGCAACTGCCCACCATCACCGCGACCCAAACCCATAAAGCCGCGGGCGAGGAATAGAATCGGCCGAAGCCGGGCCAGCGGGCGAACCGCGCGAAGAGCGGTTCCAAACCGGCCACGGCGAAGTACGCGGCGACGAAGACCGATGTCAACATGTGCCGTTCGGACGCGTAGCCCTGCGTGTAGGCCACCCGGGCCAGCGCCGCGAGTTGAATCCCGGCGGTCGCCAGCAGCAGCAACCACTCGGGGTGGGTGCGGAGTTTGCGCCGAATCAAGAACACCCCGAGTATTCCCAACACCCCCACCGCGTAGTGCGAAGCGTGGAAATATTCATTCGCCATCGTCCCCGCGGCCGCCAAGGCTTTGTCGAAGCCAGAACCGCGGTTGGGGTCGGTGTCGATTTCCGCGAAGAGGGCACCGCCGACGGCCGCGCCGCCGAACCCCGGTCGCATCGGTCCCGGCGGGGGAGTACCGTCGATCATTTGCTTGCCCGAAGGTTTATTCGTCAAGCCGCCGATGAGCACCATATACGGCGCGGCCGCGATGCTAGTTCCCACGAGTACCGCCGCGGCGCAGGCCAGCATGTTGGCCGGGGGTCGCCACCGCAGGGCGGCCAAGCCCATGAGCACGGCGGTCGCCCCGAGCGTGACCGCCAACCCTTCGGGCCGCACGAGGTAGGTGCAACCGGCGGCGAACCCGCACAGCAGGCAGCGGCCGATGCTCTGCTTGCGTATCCCGGCGACGCCGAGTGCGAGCGCCGACGACAAGCCCAAGAAATACAGCCCTTCGCTGAGACCGTCGCTCGTATCCCGCGCGGCCACCGGGAGGAATTGGAAGAGCAGCACCGCCGCGAAACTGCGGTTCTGGCCGACGTGCATCCGGCCGAGCCAGTACATGGGGAACACGGCGAGGATCATCGCGGTCGCCGCGGCGATTTGGGACGCGCGGAGCAATTGGTGCGGGGTGACTTGTTGCGGTTCCGCGGGTGGGTCGATCCGCTTCAACACGGCGAGCGTCGCGTACACCGTGACCGGGTAACCGGGCGGTTGCTGGGCTTGCTTCAACACTTCGGGCAGCGTCCGGGGGATCCCGTCGTCCGGTTGCCCCGGGGCCAACTCCGGTTTGCCCAATTTGGGGAACGCCAAGTTCATCCCCATCCGCGCGAAGCCGAGGCTGTCGCGGGCCGTCATGGCGCTGTTGGAAACGAGCCAGATGTGGAGCAGCAGCGAAGCGACGAATAGGCCCGCGAGCCGCAGTTGATCGGAGCGATCCGTCACGCGGATCGGGGCCACGGTTTCCATCCGCCCGCCAACATGGGTCGACATCGCTCGGCATCCTCTTGTCAATCCACCGCATCCAGTGAAGATGCTAGAGTAGTCCGGCCCGGAGCGTCAACTGGAACCGCGAGGCGAGCCGTGCTGACCATCACCGACGCCATCGCTCTCGGCGACGACGAATTGAGTTGGACATTCTCCCGCTCTGGCGGGCCAGGCGGGCAGAACGTCAACAAAGTCGCGTCCAAAGCCCAGCTCTCGTGGAACCTCGACGCCAGCGCCGCCGTGCCCATCGCCGCGAAAGCGAGACTGCGCAAAGCCCACCCCGGCAGCATCACGCTCGACGGCCACTTCCTCATCACGTCTCAGGAATCGCGCGATCAGGCCCGGAACCGGGAGATTTGCTTGGAGAAACTGGCGGAGTACATCCGCACGGCGCTGGTGCCGCCGAAGCCCCGTTACGCCACGAAACCGACGCGGTCATCGAAGAAGCGACGCGTCGCGGACAAGCGCCAGAACTCCGACCGCAAACAGGCCCGCAAACCGGGTACGTGGGATTGAACGAAAAGAGCGGGAAATCGACCCCCGCAGATGACCGTTTTCCCCTGCAATCACTCGGCGACTTTCATCCCGAAGGTATCGGCCATACCGCGGACCAGGGAATCGCTCGGCTTGGCGGGTTGCTGGTAGCCCCACATTCCGCGGAGCACTTCGAAGCTCATCAGCCCGCCCAGCACCACGATAATCAAGCAAGGGAGAAGAACGAGGGCGGGCAGCGGGCCCCAGGTCGCGGGCTTGGCCACGACCGTGCGGATCGGCGCGTCGTCGTCCCGGCGGGTGCGGCGCATCGCGGCGCTCGCCGACGATCCCTCTTCGGTTTCGATGTCGTCGAGCGCGATGTCGTCATCGCCCAAGACGGAACGGCGGCCCCCGCTCTTCCCTTTCCGCGCGACGGGGGCGTCGTCTTCGATCTCGATCGGTTCGTCGTCCACCAGCATCACTTGGCTGGCGCTGTCGTCGTCGGCGGCGAGGTCGTCGTCCCCGATGGCGATGTCGAAATCGGAGTTTTCGAGGTCGGTGTCGGCGGCGTCGATGGCGACGACTTCCGAACCCGATTCCTCATCCGCGACGACCGGCAATTCGAAGTCGGTCTCGAAGATGTCGCCTTTCTCGGCGTCGAAATCCTCGGCGATCGAGTCGGTCACGCCGGAATTGTCGTCGAGGCTCAGCTCGAATTCGCTGTCCGAGTCGGTGGCCGCTTTCCCGCCCGATTTCGGTTTGCCGTGCCGGCTCGACGATGCGCCGGGGGCATCGAGCGAGAGTTCGAAATCGATGTCCGAATCGGCGTCGTCGCCTTTCTTCTTTTCGAGCGAAACCCCGCTGTCCGCCGGTTTGCGGAGGTTGATGCCGCTTTGGCCGCCGCGCGTACCTGAGGGCACCGATCCGCCGAGATCGACTTCCTCGGAGCTGTCGGTATTGAGTTGCAGTTCGAACGAGTCGCTGTCGGAATCGAGGCTGAGTTCGAACTCGCTGCTGCTGTCGTCGGAAGCGGGTTGGCCTTTGGGCCCAGGGATCTTCGCCGAATCGGGGGCCTTCAATTTGGAACCGCTGAGCTTGCGGGAACTCGGCGACTTGAGGATCCCGCTGCGGGGGCCCGAGAGATCGAGCGAGATTTCTTCGGTGAGTTCCTTGCCCACGCCATCCTTTTTCGAGGGCGTCTTATCGAGGCGCACATCGCTATCGCCCGAGAGCTTCGATTTCTTCTTCGAGACGCCCGAGTCGCCGCTCGGCAGCGTGAGGATATTTTCATCGCTGTCGTCCAAGGACAGCGGCTTTTCGACGGGGCGTTTGGGTTTGGAGGCCGGCGGCAGATCCAAGCCGATTTCGTCGGAGGAATCTCCACTGAGGAGACCCCCATCGCCGGGTTGGAGACCGGGGTCACTGGCTTGGCCGAGGGTGCGTGCGAGTTCGTCGATGTCCGCGGAGCGGAACCGCAGGGTCGGTCCGTCGCGGAACGACTTCAGCGATTTCCATTCGCCTTTCAACTTCCGCTTGAATTCCTCGGCGGGGATGCCGAGTCGTTGGGCGGCTTCGTCGAGGGTGTACGTCTGCGCCATAGTGGATACTCACGCCGACCGGAGCGATGGGGTGCCTAGAACTGATAATTTACCCAATTTTAGCCGGCGTGCGAGCCTTCGCACGCGGCCGCTGCGGGGAATCGGCTTTCGGGTTCGCTAGAATCGCCCCATCCCCCCTACCCGTCAAAGTATACGCCCTCGGCCGGGCATTCGGTCTCCAGTTCCGCACCTTTTTCCCCTTCCCCTCGGCCCCCGCCGGTGTATAAACAGGTGTGTTGGGGGCGTAGCTCAATTGGTTAGAGCACCGGACTGTCGCTCCGGAGGTTGCGGGTTCGACCCCCGTCGCCCTCGTTCGTGCAAATCACCGCAGCCCGGCGCAAATGAGCGCCGGGCTCCTTTTTTTGAGGCACTTCGCCGATCCCGTTGCCTTCGCCTCCCAAATCCGCAGAACTGCATATTTGTGCAACCGGATGCATGCCGATGCACACCGTTGGTACATCTTTTGGTACATCCCCTCGAACGCCCACCGGCGCTTTCAGTGCTGTGTCTGCGCCCAGCACGAGCCTCGGCAATTTGCCGACGGCGCCGGTGAGATCGTGGAGGCGCCGGTGCGAATAACGGGCCGTTTGCTCCGGCTTCGAATGGCCGGCGAGCTCTTGGAGCGTCCGGAGGTCGATCCCCGATCGCCCGCCGAGCGTCAAGAATGAGTGTCGGATCGCGTGGAAGTCCGCATAGAGCGGACCGTCCGACCCCTCAACAAAGTAGGGGATGCCGGCGACTTCGAGGTCGCTCCGCAGCATCTCTGCTGCTTTATGGCCAGTCGCCCAAGTACCGCCCCAGATTTTCGAGTTGCTCGATCGGCCCGCGAGGTAGACCTTCAGCGATTCCGCGACATCGCCGGGGAGGTGTTGCACTTTCGGTTTTCGCGATTTGTTGAACTGGGCGGCGAGTGTCACCGTGGGTGAGGCCGTCCCCAGTGCGAAATCATTGGTCGTCAGGTTCGCGAGCGCGCTTGCGCGAAAGCCGGTCCCGGCGGCGGTGAGATAGAGCTGATACCGATCTTCCCCGGTCAATCCCCTGAAGGGTCGAGTACTCGCTCGCGCGGCGCCGAACAGGGCGCGGAGTTCCTCGACGGTGAGTTCGCGGCGCCCCCGGCGGACATCGACCGCTGCGTTGAGCAGTTCGAGAGAGTCGAGTGGGTTCGAGCCGATCCGCTTCACTTTTGCGAGCCAGCGAAAGAAGCCCCGAACTGCGCGGACGTAGTGGTTCACGGTCTGGGGGCCGGTTCCTCTACCGGCTCGAAGCGCCAGCGATTCGACGGTCTGCCGGGGAAACGCGCGGCCCTTTCCGTTTCCCGATGCTGAGAGGCCGTGCCGCTTGACGGCGCCACGGAGGGCGCTTCCCGAGATCCCCAGCAGTTCTGCTGCCTCGGCGGGTGTGAATGCGGCCTTCCCGGCCGGGAGAAGAACGGGGCAAGCATTCAGGCGACGCTCGTTGAGCCATTCGGCGACCCGGACGGGTTCGGCATCCCGCGCGAAGGTGAAGCCGCAGCCGATCAATATAGCGGCGATCCGCTTGCTGGTCTGAGCGATGTGTTCCGAAGTGTCGCCCTTCGATGCGAGCACGGCGGCGTAATCGTCGAGATGGTCGAGGAGCGGTCGAGCGGCATGCTCTTCGGCCGGATCGAAGAGCCCGATGCGCCTCCGTTCGGCTTTCTTCACCAAATCGGCGAGCATCATCCGCGCGGCGGACTTGTCGGCCGTCAGGGGTGTCCGCCGTTCTCGGCCGTCGCCATCGGTGTACTTCCCGTACCATTTGCGCGAGGGCTTCAAGTACTTTGTGCCGCATTTGGTGAGGGTGTAGGTGACGAGTTTGCCAGCAACGAGGAAACGGGTGTAGGACTTGCCACCCTCCTCGTAGATGGGGGCATTTTTTGGCAGAGGGACAGTTTTGGTCGGCTTGAAGAGCGTGGCCATAGTTCACCTGGTGTCGAATCCCGCTTCCTGAATCGGCAAGTTAATTGGTCTGTTTCACAAATGATGTCGTGGTTTGCCCGGCCTCCGGCTCAGTCGCCTGGAGGCGACTGAAAATGCGGCCGGGCCCGCTTTAACCACTCTCGCAGTTTTTGGCGAGTGAAGTTCCACACGAACGGTTTCGGCGTGCGATTCGTCAACTCCTCGTACAGCGCCAGCCGCACCCGCAAGGCGTCCAGATCCGGATAGTCGTTCGGTGTCAGCACTTTCCGTTGCACCAGCGAAAAGTACACCTCCACTTGGTTCAGCCAACTCGCGTGCACCGGCAAATGCACCAACACGATCCGCGAATCCT
>JANOSQ010000690.1:0-9898 GCA_031415915.1 Fimbriiglobus sp.
GGCTCGTCCGAACCCCCAGCACGCGAAGGCGACCCCACCGCACGGACGGCCCCCGACGAGCCGGACGTCTGAGCGACGGACCGACCCGGATTCGCACAGGTCCATTCCCCGCGTGGCTATCCGTGAAACGGGGGGCATTGCCGGTTTTTCCGATTCTCATGGCCACACGCACGCCGCTTGATTACTGTTCCCCCGAGGGAGTCGATAGGAACGCGACCCCATTTTCCTTTCCCGGGAGTGCACCATGCGGTTCAAATTGGGTCTGTTAGCGATGCTCGCGTTGAGCGTCGCCTTCGTCGGTTGCAAGAACAAAGCGCAAGTCGAAGCGGAGACCGCGGCCAAGAAGGGCGAGCAAGAGAAGTTTCAGGGCAAGTGGAAGGTCGTCTCGCGCGAGGGGGACACCGAAGAAGAAGGCGAGATGGTGGAGCCGAACTCGTATTACGTGATCGAAGGCGACATCGTCAAACACGTCTTCAAGATCGACGGTAAGGAAGAAGAAATCAGCCGGCAGAAGCTCTCGTTCACGCCGGACAAGGATCCCAAGCAGGTGGACCTGACCTACGTCGACGAGAATAACAAGCCGATCAAGGAGAAGAAGACCAAGAAAGGCGTCCTGAGCAAGAAGCGGAAGACGACCACCACCGAAGTGAAAGACGTGGCGATCTACAAAGTCGAAGGCGACAAGCTGACGCTCGCCATCAGCTACGACGACAAACGCCCGACGACCTTCTTGGGCAGCAAGGGCACCTCGAGCTACGTGTTGACGCTCGAGAAGATCAAGGACCCGAACGCCAAGTTGGACGAAACGCCGACGACCCAGAAAGACGTAACGCCGACGACCAAGGTCGCGGATACGCCGATGACGAAGAAGGCCGAAACGCCGATGACCAAGAAAGACGAAACGCCGACGACTCGGAAGACGGTGGAAACCAAGAAGTAGCATCGAAACGCCCCGCATCTGCGGGGCGTTGTTCGTCGATCAACCGAACAGAAGCAACACGTTCCACGGCGGCGTCTTTTCGAACTCGCAGCCCATTTCGAAGTGCTCGCCGGTGTCGGTGCAGTTGCGGACGATCACCGTCACCCACGGGGTCGTTTCGGGGGCGTGCGTCGCCCGGATTTGCATCGAGCTGCCGGGAGCCATGCCCGCCTCCAGCGCCAGTTTCAAGCCCCCCGTCGATCGATCGAGCACGAACCCGGCATTCGTGCCGTTCTTGAACGCCGGCGAAGTCGCCAAGATTTTCACGGGGGTTCCTTCGCGTCGCACCGAAGTGCGACGGTCGGAGAGCGACGGAAGCTCCGTCACCCACGAAGACCCTTTTCCGCCGGTCTTGGCGAGCGCGAGCATCCCCGTTTTCTTGCGGTGACCGCGGAAGAGCAGAAACACGACCAGAATGACCGCGAGCGCCACTAACACGGGCAGCGACAAGGGCATGTTCTCGGGCGAAAAGAGTTTCTGGAACATGGCGGTACGCAGCCGGCCGGGAGGGAGTGGATTCAGTCAACAGCGTAGAACACGGATTGCGGAAGTGAGAGCGATTGCCGGGATTTGCGGTGGAACGAAAAAACCCCGACCGGTGGTCGGGTCGGGATCGCATTCCGAGGCGGCGGTCTCACTTCGTTCCCAAGCGGAAGTTCATTTTCTCCGCGGTGGCGGACGTTTCCACTTTGCCCCAGTTGTACGTGAACTTCACGTGGCCGACGGCGATCACTTCGCCGGTGCCGGGGACGACCTGCAGTTCGTCGCAGTAACCGTCGCCGCCGGGGGTCATGAACTTCACTTGGCCCATCGCTTTGAGCGTGGACCAGCGCTCGCCTTTGTTCTTCGGCGAGGTCACGTCCACTTTGTCCGAGACGACCTTCAGCACGACTTCTTCGCCGTCGCGGACTTCGAACTTCGGATTGCCCTCGTCCATTTGCAAGTTGACCCGGAGCTTCTTCTCGGTGGGCGCGACGGAGGAGACCGGCGTCAGCGGAGTGGGAACCGGGAAAGACTCGACCGGTTGTTGAGCCACGCCGATGTTGGGAAGTGCCACGGGAGCCGGAATCGGCGGGGTCAACGGCTTCGCGAAATTCGGGTCCAATTGCTCGACGGTCACAATCGGCCCGATGAAGACGGGCGCACTCGGCGCCGGCGCTGGTGCCGGGATCGGAAGAAGCGGAGCCGGTGTCGGTTTCAGTTCGGGCAACAGCACCGGCAAAGGAATTTCCGCGGGAGTCGTCACGCCGACGCTCGGCGGAATTGTCGGGGGCACCGGCAGTTCGACCAACGCGGGAACTGGTACTGGCATCGACTTCGGTTCCGTCGCCCCCTTGGATTTGGATTCCGGGGCGTTCGGTTCGCTCCGCCCGGCCGTGTGGCCGACCGAACGGCAAGCCGGCTCGGCCAAGGCCGCGAGACCGCAGACGGAAATACCGAAACCGGCGGCGAGCAGCTTCCAGCGGGTCAGATTCATCGGGGGCACCTCAACGGGAAGGGTGGGGGTTTCCACCCGTTCGGGTCGCGGTGTATAGCTGGGGAAACCGGGCCTGTCAGCGCCGGTTTGCGGCGAGCCGGGACAATCCGGTTCACCGCCAGCGGAACAGTTTCATCGCGATGCCGAAGCTCGCGAATCCCCACACCGCGAGGACGGCGAATTCCCGCCAGATGTCGCCGAACCCGGCGCCGTCGTTGATGATCGCCCGCAGCCCGTCGATGCAGGCGGTCAGCGGGAGCAACTTGATGAGCGGTTGGACGATGTCCGGGAATTTATCGGACGGGAAGAAGACCCCGCTGACGACGTACATCGGCAGCATCACCGCGTTCATCAAGCCCGACACCGTTTCGATGGTCTTCGCCCGGCATGCGATCAGCAATCCGAGTCCGCCGAAGCTCAGCCCGGCGACGAACACGAGCGCCGTGAGTGCAAGCCAACTCCCGTGGACGGTCACGTCGAACGCGAGCCACGCGAACAAAAGCAACACGGCGATTTCGACGAGGACGAACACCAACCGGGAGATCACCAAGCTCAGCAAGAAGTGTTGCTTCTTCATCGGGGTCGCCAAGAATCGCTTGAGCAACTTGCGGACGCGCAGATCGACGATGACGAAACCGACGCCGAATAGCCCCCCGCCCATGAGGTTCGTGCCCATCAATCCCGGCAGCAGGAAGTCGATGTAGCGACCGCCCGGCTCCTCGGTGGTGACATCCTGCGGCTTCGCCAATTGCGGCGCTTCGCTCCGGAGCAGCACGTTATCCACCGCGTTGCGGGCGAGCACGCACTCCGGCCGATTCGGGTCGAGTTGGTATTCCCACTTCGCTGTCGCAACACTGTCACCGGCGAGCGGGCGGATGATGAGGCCCGTCTTGGCGGTGCGCAAGCGATTCTTCGCCGTCGCGTCCGGGTTCAGATTCACTTTCAACCGCTCATCGGCGCTCAATTTCTCGGCGAGCTTTTCCGCCGCGGCTTGGCCCCCGGCCCCATCGGTCACGACATCGACGGTGATCTTCTCGACCGGACGATCGCGGAATGCGACCCCCAGCGCCACCGCCAGCAGCAGCGGGAACCCGTAGACCCAGAAGACCGCGGCCGGTTCGCGGTAGAACTCGCGGAAGCGGGCCAGCGTCAGTTGGAAGAGCGGGTGGCGGTTCACGGTGGATTCATTCCGTATCGCGGAGGTGCCGGCCGGTCAGGGTCACGAATACGTCTTCGAGCGTCGCCGTGCGCGTGGTCAGCCCGAGGAGTTTCACCGAGAGTGTTTGCAGCAGGATCAACAGCGCCGGCAACACCTGCGCCGGTTCCGCGACCGACAGTGACAACGCACCGTCACCGGCGCGGCGGACCGTCTTCACAGTGGGCAGTTCCTTCAACACGTCATCGGGAACGGTGTCGGCCGTGTCCACGGTGAAATCGATGACGTGCTCGCCGCCGACTTGCAGGATCAGGTCGTGCGGGGTGCCGAGGGCGATGACTTTGCCCTGGTCGATGACCGCGACGCGGTCGGCCAGCCGCTCGGCTTCATCCATGTAGTGCGTCGTCAACAGCACCGTGCGGCCGCGGGCTTTGAAGTCCCGGATGACGTCCCACAATTGCCGGCGCGACTGCGGATCGAGGCCCGTGGTCGGTTCGTCGAGGAAGAGCAACTCCGGTTCGCCGACGAGCGCGCACGCCACGGCGAGTCGCTGTTTCTGCCCGCCCGAAAGCTTGTCCACGAATGAGTGCGACTTCTCGTTGAGCGACACCAGCGACATCGCCGCGCCGGGATCCAGCCCGGTCTTGTAGAAGCTGCGGAAGAGTTCCAGCGTCTCGCGGACCCTGAGTTTATCCGAAAGCCGCGTCTCTTGGAGGGAGATGCCGATGCGTTCGCGCAGCTCGGCTTCGTGCTTCGCCCACGACCGGCCGAGGACCGTCACTTCGCCGGAAGTCGGCGCGAGAAGCCCTTCGATGATTTCGAGGGTGGTGGTTTTCCCGGCCCCGTTCGGCCCGAGAATCCCGAAGCATTCGCCAACTTGCACGTCGAGGGTCACGCCGCGCACGGCTTCCACCGGCGGCCGGGCCGGGTAGGTTTTGACGAGATCGCGGACGGTGATAGCGGAACTCATGTCGGGGTCATCATATCCAGAGCTTCATCTTGGCCCGCAAGGCGGGGGGCAGCTTGGCCTCCAGCGTCCTCAGCACCTCCGAGGGGTGGTAGCGCGTGCTGAAGTGGCCGACGATCAACAGTTCGTTGTTGAACTTGTGCTGGCGCTCGATGAAGTCGTCGAGGTGCATGTGGCCGAACTTGTGAATCTTCTCCCGTTTGTGGCTCGCGCGGATGAAGCTCAGCTCGGTGATCAGGATCTTCGCGTCGAACGCGGCGGGGCAGTTGTCCAAACCGGCGGGGCTGGTGTCGCCGGTGTAGGCTACCAGCGGCGTCCGCACTTCGCGGGTGATCTCGATGCCCGAAAACTTCAACTCCTTGATCTTCTCTCCCGGCAGGCCGAGGTACTCGTCCTTCAGTTTCAAGCGGCGGTCCCAGACCACGAACCCGAGCGAGGGGATCGTGTGCGTGGTCGCCCACGCGGTGACGACGTGCTCGCGCGAAATCTCGAACTCCTGCCCCGCTTCCACGGGGATCAGGTTGCAAGCCTGCCGGCCGCGATCCAACCGTTGGAAGATGATCATGAGCTTCTTCACGTCCTCGAAGCTCTCGGCGGGGACGTAGATCGTCGGCGGTTCCATCTTCATCATGCGCCGGCGGGCGACGTAGACCGGCAACGCCGCGACGTGGTCGAGGTGCGTATGGGAGACGAACACCGTGGGCGAGCCCATGAAGTCCCAAGGGCTGGCCCCGAGGTCGAAACCGAGCTTGAGTTCGGGGATGCGCCAACAGCTTTGCACGGCCGCGCGGGACCACCCTTCGATGGTCAGCGGGCCGTGCTTGTGCGTCAGATACGGGGCGTTATCGACGGGGCGGTCATCGGGGAGCATTGAGGTCTTTGAGTAGAGCGGGTGGAGTGGTTACGCCGCATTCAAGATTTGTTTGAGTTCATCCGGTTCAGACCATCTGGCTATGCTCGACAAGTCTTCCAACTGTCTGAAGTCCTCGTCCGACCAGACATCCGAAGTATCGTCGAATAACGAAACGAACTGAAGCGGCTCTGGGCCGACTTTGAGTTGATTCAAGTCGTGCCATGCCGCAACGACGTGATCGGTGAGGCGACGGATCGCCCCCCGACTGCCCGTACTCAATACATGAACCAGTGAGCTCCGCTTTTGCGTGCGGGTATGGAAATTGATCGGCCAAGTCTTGCCCGATCGACCCGCCAACGTCACATTCCGTTCGTGAGGGATGTGCATCTCGGTGAAGTATTCGGCAACCTCATCCGTCACCGATTCCGCCGCGCGGAGCCTGAAGGTAAACCAGATGTCCGCAGTACGGAGAGCAGCCTGCGAAACACGGGTAATCGCCATGGCCAAGTTGTCGCCGGGGCTGAATCTGGCTTGTAACATGCCGCGGAAAAACTCGACGCCATGCGTCAAGCAAATGTCTTGTATCATCAAATTTTGTTTCGGTGAGCGCCGGGGTGAAGTCGTCTGCATTTTCAACCAGCGAACGGTCTCACCCAAGTCGCTGAGGGTCATTGTTTCCTCGGCCTCGCTCCGCTTGCAGAATACGTCGATGTAATCCCCATCGGGATACAGGAAGGGCGTGCGAACACGGACGTAGTCACCCACCTCGGCGCAGCGAAACAATTCGCCCATTTGCTCCTGAATTAGCGTGCATAGTTTCATGAAAACAAACTCGGCTGGAGTGCTGGCGGTGCGATCAACACTCCGTGATGAGTGATCTTGGCTTCGGCACAAAACTCGATCCAAACGGCAACTGGGTTAGTAACAGGTTGTGTGATGTCATCCGGCACATAGGCATCTTTGTCTCGAAAACGATCCGTCCAGCGGTGCTTGTGCTTCTCGCCTACGTTGTTACAACTCGGGTTGTGGTGATCTTTGCCCAAGTCGAGCGCATAGATTCTGCGACTACTGGCGTGGATAATCGCGAAGGTCAATGTTTGAGCCAACGGGTTGAAACTGCCCCTCACGAACAGTGGGTAACCACTTTGGGAAGTGATCTCAACCCGGAATTCGACCGCTGGAGAATGATCTTCATCTTCCGACCATGCAATATCCCCATGGATGGTTTTCCCTGAATCTGCGAGTAGAACAGCGAATTCCGCTTCAGTGAAATCCACCGGACACTCCTTACAGCGTTGCTTTCATCTACTACCTATTGTACCCGAATCGGGCTTGTCGGATGCAAGGAAGATCCGACAGCGGTGCGGGTGAAGGCTTCAGAATTTCCAAAGACCTCACCCGCCAACTATCGCACTTACTTCTTAAAATCGCCCGCTTGGATGATGACCAACTCGCCGGGCTTCACGTGCTTGTCGAAGGCCTTCTTCACGTCGCCGGGTTGCAGGGCTTCGATCTTCTTCTCCAAGTCGGCGAGGTACTGGAACGTCCGGCCGACGTGCAGGCCTTCCGCCAGTTGCCCGGCGATGGCCCCGTCGCTGCTCAGCAGGACCTTCTGCGATTGCAGGAACGCTTTCTTCCCCTCTTCGAGTTCGGAGGCACTGACGCCCTCTTTCACGAAGCGGGTCACTTCCTCGGCGATGGCCTTGTCGACCTTCTCCATGTTGGTCGGGTTCGTGATCGCGTTGATGCTGAACCGGCCGTTCGGGTCGAGGGCATCGGCGCTGAAGCGGGAACCGACGCCGTAGCTGAGGCCGTCTTTGCCGCGGACGCGGACGCTGAGCCGCGACGCCAGCGGCGCTTGGCCCAGCAGGTAGTTGCCGACGCGCAGCGCGGCGTAGTCTTCGTCGGTATCCTTCACCTTCACCGGCACCCCGGCGACGTAGACCGCGTTGGCTTTGTCCGGCGTGTTGATCTTTTCGGTGCCGCCCTTCACGGTGAAGACCTTCCCTTCGATCCGTTTGTACGGCGTCTCCGACTTCCAACCGGCGAGCACGCCTTCGAGACCCTTCTTGACTTCGACCGGCTCGAAGTCGCCGACGATCGCGATCTCGCCGTGTTCGCCGCCGATTTGCGTTTCGTACAGTTTCTTCACGTCGGCCAACGTCACCTTCTTGATCCGCACGGCCATTTCGTCCATCGCCGGCGTGTAGCGGACATCGTCGGGCGCGTAAGGGGCGAGTTTCCGGCTCAGGGCATTGTTCGCCAGCGTCTGCGGGTCGCTCTTGTTCTGCTCGAAGCCGTCGATCTCTTCACGTTTCAACGTCTCGAACTCGGCCTCGGGGAAGCTCGGCTCGCGGAGGACTTCCTTCACGAGGGCCAGCACCGCCGGAAGGTTCGCTTTCTTCGTCTGCAAGGTGACGGTCATCTCCCCCGCATCGGCCTTCACACTCACGACGGCGTTGAGTTTGTCGAAGGCGTCTTTCAACTGCTCGCGGGTTTTCGACTTCGTCCCGCGCAACATCATGGAACCCAGGAAGTCGGCGGTTTCGCCTTGGCCTTTTAAACTGTCGAGGTTGCCGAAGCGGAGGTTGATGACGGCGGTCACGGTTTCGCCGCGGGTCTTCTTCGAGAGGAACGCGTATTTGACGCCGCCGATTTCGCCGCGGTTCACGCGCTTCTCGATGTTGTCCGGCGTCGTGTCGAAGGCTTCGCCCGCAGCCACAGCGTCCCGACCGACGTAGCCCTTGACCAATTCGTCGATCCCCGGCGCGGTCGGCACGGCGGCGCGTTCGGCCACCTTCGTCGGGATGTACACGCCGACGGTGCGGTTCGGCCGCACGAGGTACTTCGCCGCGACTTTGTTGACGTCGTCCGCCGTTACTTTTTCAAGTCGGTCGCGGTGCAGGAAGAACAAACGCCAATCGCCGCAGGCCGCCCAGTCGGACAGGCTGATGGCGAAGAGTTGACTGTTGGCCAGCGTGCGCTCGCGCATCTGCGTCAGCATCCGCACCGAGCGTTCGACTTCTTCTTTCGTGATCGGCGCCTTGGCGAGGCTCTCGACGGTTTCGATCAGGGCGTCGCGGGCCGCTTCGACCTTGTCCGGTTCGGTGAACGCGAGCATCGTAATCGTGCTCGGGTCGTGCGTGTTGCGGGCGAATCCGCCGGCTTGGCTGGCCTTCTTCGTCTCGACCAGCGACTTGTACAACCGGCCCGTCGGGGCGGTCGTGAGCACGCTGTTCAGCACTTCGACCGCGGCGTAGTCGGCGTGGACGGCCGAGGGAATGTGGTAGCAAACCCCGGCGGCGCCGGTGTCGCCGACGCGGCGGAGCGTGACGACGCGCTCGCCGTCTTGGGCCGGTTCTTCGGTGTACGTCGCGGGGATCGGTTCCTTCGGCTGCGCGATTGGCCCGAAGTGCTTGGCGATCAACGCGAGCGCCTTGGACGATTCGAACTGCCCCGCGACGATCAGCATCGCGTTGTCCGGGCGGTAGTACTTCTTGTAGAAGGCCTTGAGGTTATCGATCGGCACCTTCTCGATGTCGGTGCGGTTGCCGATGGTCGACTTGCCGTAGTTGTGCCACTCGAATGCGGCCGCTTGCATCCGCTGGAACAAGATGGAGACGGGGCTATTTTCGCCGCGCTCGAACTCGTTGCGGACGACGGTGAACTCGCTCATCAGGTCTTCGCGCTTCACGAAGCTATTCATCATCCGGTCGGCTTCGAGTTCGATCCCGAACTCGAGGTTCTCGTCGCCGGCGGTCATCGTTTCGAAGTAGTTCGTGCGATCCACGGCCGTGGTGCCGTTGAAGTTGGCCCCGTGGTCGCGCAGCGCCTTGGGAACGTCGGTGAACTTCGGGCAACCCTTGAAGACCATGTGCTCGAGCAGGTGGGCCATGCCCGTTTCGCCGTACCCCTCGTGGCGGCTGCCGACGAAGATCGTGCAGTTGACGGTGACCTTCGGCGACGACGCATCCGGCAACAGGATGATCTTCAGGCCGTTCTTCAGCGTGTATTCGGTGAGGCCCTCGACGGTGCTCCCCTTGGTGATTCCTTCGGGCAACGTCGGCTCCTTCGGAGCGGTCGGCTTCGGCTGCCCGAAACCGGACGGGATAGCGAGCATGCCGGCGATGAGGCACGCGATCAACAAACGGGTCATGGCGGGTACTCCGGGGGCCGCCCGCCGCAGCGCGGGCGGGCAGTGGGTTATCGTCGGGATGCGGGGGGTGGGATTCAAGGGGATGGGGGGCTTCAGCCCGGCGCTTCGCCATCACCACCCCGCCAGCTCCAAGCCGAATGTCGCCGCCACGGCCGCGTTGGTCACCTTGCCCGCGTGGATGTTCACCCCCACGAGCAATCCCGGATTCTCCAAGCAGGCGATCAGCCCCTTGTTCGCCAGTTGCACGGCGTAGGGGATCGTCACGTTCGTGAGGGCGTAGGTGCTGGTGCGGCCGACGGCGCCCGGCATG
>JANOSQ010000691.1:0-3948 GCA_031415915.1 Fimbriiglobus sp.
TTGCGACCCGGCGGGTTACGAAGACTCCACCCGCCCTACAAAGTCACCGATCACCGCTTTGTCCACTTTCCTCTCGCTTTCCCCCGAACTTGGAATTACCCTAGTACATATCCCGCCGGGTTGCGTCCTCCGCAGCCCACCGCTTTTCGACTCGACTCTCCGCTCTTCGCCGAGGTATCCGATGGCCCGCCCACTCTCCCGCTTCGCGTTCATGGGGCTGTTCGCCTTCTCCGCCGTCGCCGCCCACGCTTCAGCCCCCATCGAACCCGCCGAGAAAGCCGCTCTCATCGGTGCCCCGACGGAACTGACCGTGGCGCCCGGCCCGACGCTCACCCTCAGCGGCCCGCGCGATGTGGCCCAACTCGTCGTCACGGGGAAGTATTCGAATGGGCAGACTCGGGATTTGACCGCCGTCATCGCGGCCACCTCTTCGACCCCCGACATCCTGACCGTCGGCGAAGGCCTGTTCCTGCGCGGCAAGAAGAACGGCACCACGACTTTAACCCTGACCGGCGGCGGGAAGACCGCGACCGTCGCCGTCACGGTCAAAGATTTTGAAACGCCGAAGCCCGTGAGCTTCCGCAACGATGTGATCGCCTCGCTCAACGTCGGCGGTTGCAACATGGGAGCCTGCCACGGAACGCCGAGCGGGAAGAACGGCTTCAAGCTCTCGCTCCGCGGATTCGACCCCGCCGCGGACTACTTGCAACTGACCCGTGACCAATTCGGCCGCCGCGCCGACCCGCTCGACGCCGGCGCTTCGCTGATGGTGTTGAAGGCCCTCGGCCAAGTGCCGCACGAAGGCGGCGCCCGCTTCGCGGCCAACAGCGTGCCCCTGGAAATGATGAAGACATGGCTCGCCGAGGGCGGGAAGAACGACGCCCCAAACCTGGCGACGCTGAAGAAGATCGTCGTGCTGCCGGGGAATCGCATTCAACTGAACCCGGCCCGTTGGCAGCAACTCGCGGTCGGCGCCACTTTCAGCGACGGTACGACCCGCGATGTCACGCGACTCACGAACTTCAGCAGCAGCGATCCCGGCGTCGCCGACGTGAACATGAACGGCTTCGTCGAGTTCAAACGCGCCGGCGAAGTCGCCATCCTCTGCCGTTACCTCGAAGAACTGGTCTCGGTGCGGCTGACGTACCTCGACCCGAGGCCGGGGTTCGTCTGGCCGAACACGCCGGAAGTCAACGTCGTCGATACCAAGACCTTCGCCAAGTTGAAGCAGATGACGATTCTGCCGTCCGATCTCAGCGCCGACAGCGACTTCGTCCGCCGGGTTTACCTCGATGTGATCGGACGCCTGCCGAGCGCCGCGGAGACGACCGCATTCCTCGCTTCCAAAGAGACGACCAAGCGGGACAAACTGATCGACGGCTTGGTGACGAAGCCGGAGTTCGCCGACTTCTGGGCGCTGAAGTGGGCCGACGTGCTCCGCAGCAGCCGGAAGTCGATCCAGTTGAAAGGGTCGACCGGCTTCCAATTCTGGCTGCGCGAGAAGCTGACGATGAACGAGCCGTTCGACAAGATCGTCACCGAACTGCTGACTGCGACCGGCAACACTTACACCAACCCGCCCGCAAACTATTACCGCATCGCCAAAGATCCGATGGCGCTCGCCGAATCGACGGCCCAACTGTTCCTCGGCGTGCGGATGCAGTGCGCCAAGTGCCACAACCACCCCTTCGAGCGCTGGAGCCAAGACGACTACTACGGCCTCTCGGCGGTGTTCGCCCGGGTGAAGTTCAAACCCGAACCGGCCGTCGGCACCGTGAAACCGAACCCCGCAGCGTCCGCGGAAGTGATTTACACGAGCCGCGATGGGGAAGTGACGCAACCGCGCACCGGCGTGCAGATGAAGCCGCGCTTCCCCGGTTCGGGCGACGCCGATGTGCCCAAGGGGGCCGACCGCCGGGCGGTCTTCGCCGAGTGGCTCACGAAGCCGGGCAATGCGTTCTTCGCCAAGTCGGTGGCAAACCGCGTCTGGTTCCACCTCGTCGGCAAGGGGATCGTCGATCCGGTCGACGACTTCCGCGAGTCGAACCCGAGCGCCAACGACGAACTGCTGGAAGCGCTGGCCGCGGAGTTCACGAAGTCCAAGTTCGACCTCCGCAGCTTGGTCACGCTGATTCTGAAATCGCGGACGTACCAACTGAGCGCGGTGCCGAACGAAACGAACAAGGACGACACCAAGTACTTCAGCCACGCCGTGACGAAACTGTTGACCGCCGAGCAGATTCTGGATGCGCTCAGCGATTTCACAGGCGTGCCGGAGAAGTTCGCCGGCCTCCCCGCCGGGACACGGGCGATTCAACTGCCCGATGGCGAAGTGAATCACCCGTTCCTAAAAACCTTCGGCCAGCCCGCCCGCGAACTCGCCTGCGAATGCGAGCGCGAGAGCGACGGCAACCTGGCGCAAGCGTTGCAACTCATCAACGGGCCGACGGTGAACGAGAAGGTGAAGAACCCGACCAACCGCTTGACCGCACTCATGGCTTCCATGAAGAGCGACCGCGACATGCTCGACGAGTTGTACCTGGTGGCCATGGCCCGCAAAGCCGACGCCGACGAGGCGAAAGCGGCCCTCGCCCACGTCACCAAAGGCACCGACAAACGCAAGGCCTGGGAGGATGTGCTCTGGGCGATCCTCAACACCCGGGAGTTTCTGTTCCGGCATTGATGCTCGATTTCGGGACTGATCTGCCAAAATTCCCCCGACCTACTCCGCCGAAGAGGGTGGCGATTGGCCGAGGGCGGCGAGGGCCGGCTTGATCTTGCCGCCGAATTCCTGCAACGTCGCCCGGGCCACTTCGGGAGTACAGCCGCCGAGGTGCATGGCGATGGCCGTCTTCACCTCGCCCTGCGACCGTCGGAGCAATTCGGCCGCGGCCGGTTCGTCGAGGTTCACGATGGTGCGGACGATGCGGTTGGCCCGCACCTTCAGCTTGGAATTGGTCGCCTTCAAATCGACCATCAGGTTGCCGAAGGTTTTCCCGAGCCGAATCATCGCGCCGGTGGTGAGGGTGTTCAGCACGAGCTTGGTCGCCGTGCCCGCCTTCAACCGGGTAGATCCGCTGAGGATTTCGGGGCCGACCACGGGCACGATGGCGATATCGACCGCCGCCGCGAGTTCCGAACCGGGATTGCAAGCGATGCCGAGCGTCAGCGCCCCGGCGGCGCGGGCATAAGCCACGGCCCCCATCACGTACGGCGTGCGGCCGCTGGTGGCGATGCCGCAGACGACATCGTCCGCGGTGAGGTTCAGCGCCTTCAAATCGCTTTCGCCCAACTCGGGGGAGTCCTCGGCCCCTTCGACCGCCACGAACATGGCCCCCCGGCCGCCCGCGATTATTCCGACGACTTGCGAGGGGTCGGTCTGGAATGTCGGGGGGCACTCCGAGGCGTCGAGGACACCGAGCCGGCCGGACGTCCCGGCCCCGCAATAGATGAGCCTGCCGCCGCGCGGGAATCGATCGACGAGGGCATCGATGGCACTTGCGATCGCGGTTTTCGTCGCGGCCACGGCCGCGGCGATGGTGCCGTCCTCGCGGTTCATCAACTCGACGATTTCGATCGACGTGAGTTCGTCGAGCCGCTGGGAGGCGGGGTTACGGGCTTCCGTTTGCAGGTGTTGGAGGGAGTCCATCAGGGGGCTTTTGTTGAAACCGAGAGAGGAGGAGGGCCACGAGAACCGTGGTACCGGCCCCGACGGGAGCATACCAGGGCCATGCCAATATAGGGGTGCCGAACGCCGTGGGGAGCCAAACCGACACCACGGCCGCGAAGCCGAAGAGCAACCCGACGAGCGCCGCGTTCGACGGCACGGGGCGTTTCATCGTGCCCAGGAGGAACAAACCGAGGACGAGGCCGAAGGCCGCCCCGGCCACCCCGAGCACCTGGAGGACGATGCTCGTCTTCCCGCCGATTTGGAAGGCCGCGTACGCG
>JANOSQ010000692.1:0-17353 GCA_031415915.1 Fimbriiglobus sp.
ACCGGAGTCGAGTCTTTCTCCCCCTCTCCGTTTCGGAGAGGGGGCCGGGGGGTGAGGTCTGCGGCCATGGCCCGGGGTCAGCATGCGTCTCATCGCGTTCATTCTCGCTTCTGCTATCGCCAGTGCCGGCGAACCGGACATCCCCCCGCGCGAAGAGAAACCCGTCCGCGTTCCGGCGCAGGTTCTGTCCCCAGCCGAGGAAGCCCGTCGGGATGCCTTGACCCGCTTCGGCGTCGGCTTCTTCCGAACCCGCGACGACCGCCTCGTCGAAGCCATGAAGCAGTACCGAGCCGCGCTGCAAAACGACCCGCAAGCCGTGGCCCCGCAGCGGGAACTCGTGAGGGTCTACGCGGAACTCGGCCGCGATGCGGCGGCGATCCGCGCGGCCCGCGCGGTGCTCGCCAAAGATCTGGACGATTCCGAAACCGCCCAGCGACTCGGTCGCTTGCTCGTGGATGGCAAGAAGTACGCGGAAGCGGCGAAGGCCTTCCAACAAGCCGCGGCAAGCCCGCGCGGGAAGGACGACTTCACTGCCCGGCTCGTGCTCCTGAGAGAACTCGGCAACGCCGGCGAGAAGGCCAACGACCATGCCGCCCGCGAAATCGCCGCCCGCGAACAACTGGCGATCTTGGCCGCGAACAAAGCCGCGCTGCTCAAACCCGATCTGTTCACCCCCGAAGAATTCCACCGCCGGCGGGCGCGCTGCTACGAGGATCTCGGCCAAGCGCTCGTGGGCCTGCGGAAGTTCGACTCCGCGAGTGCCGCCTTCGAAACGGCCCGCGACCTCTACGCCGATCCCAAGGCCGGCAACGACCGTTCGGGGCAAGCCCGCTTGCACTGGAATTTGTCGGGTAGCCTCGCGGCCCAAGGGGAACCCGAGAAGGCTCTGAAGGAATTGGAGCGCTACCTCGAGCAACAACCAGCCGGGTTCGCCCCCTACGAGCGCTGGGTGAAGTTGATGACGGAGACGAATCGCGGCAGCGAGATCGCGGGCACTCTGGCCCGGCAGGCCAAGTTGAACCCGACGAACCCCGCCCCGGTCTGGCTGGCGGCCGCGGCGACACTGCAACGCGATCCCGAGGCCGGCGATGCCGCGTTCGCCAAACTCCTCGACCGGGCCGACAAGCCCGATTACTTCCGCGTGATGGTGCAGGCGCACGAATCGGCCAACCTGCCCGAGAAGTTCCTCGCCATCGCCGACCGGCTCTTCACCGCTGGCCGGCCGAAAGGCTTCTACGATCATAAAGATGGCGACCCGGCCTTGCCCCCACCTCCGGCCGCCGATCTCCAGCGCGCCCGCTTCTTCAGCGAGGCGGCCAAAGGGACCAAAAGCTTCACCAAGCCGCTGATCCGCCAGTTGGAAGCCGATGGCAAAGCAGGCACTTCCCGGTTCCCGGACACGTTGGAACTCGTCATGGCATTGGCGACGCGCGACGGACAACTGGAAACCTTCACCCCCGCGCTGCGGCTGGTGAGCGGCCGCAAAATCAATTACTCGACCCAAAGGATGGTGGTCATCTGTCTGCGGCACCAGCGCAAGTGGGCCGAGATCGCCGCCATCGCCGAGTCGCTCAGCAACCTCAACAACGGCCGCTTTTTCCCGTCGATCGCCGCGGAGGCCGCCATCGCCTACGCGGAGCTAGGCCGGGAGCGCGAGGCGTTCGCAGTCTTGGAGAAGTTGGACGGTCGCATCTCTATCCGCGTCAAGCGTTCCGAAGTGTTCAACATCCTCGGTCAATCCAAGATCGCCCTCCGGGAGTTGGAAGACGTGCTGGAGAAAGACAACCCGAAAGGGGAGAACTTGGACATGGTGCGGCGTGCCCAAATCAACACGTTGCACCTGTTGAAAGAAGACGCCAAAGCGGAGCGGCTCCTGCGCGAGTTGCTCGACGATAACCCGGACAACGTGCTCATTCTCAACAACTTCGGGTATCAACTCGCCGATCAGGGGCGGAAGCTCGACGAAGCCGAAGCGATGATCCGCCGGGCGATCGAACTCGACCGCGACGCCCGGATCAAGAACGGCGATCCGGACGCCGAGAGCGGCAATTACTTGGACAGCTTGGGCTGGGTACTCTTCAAGAAGGGGAAGTTCACGGAGGCGCGCACAGCTTTGGAAGCGGCCACTCAATTCGCGGAAGTCTCCGAAAACGGGGTCGTCTGGGATCACCTCGGCGACACGTACTTCCGCCTGAATTTGAAGAAGGACGCGGCGGCGGCGTACGCGAAGGCGATCAAGTTGTTCGCCGGCTCGCACGAGGGGAAGCAGTTCGGCCGGCTCGACGAGGTGAAGCGTAAATTGAAACTGGCGGAGTGAGCGGGCCTTCCCGTCGGGTCCGCGCTCGCACCGACCTCAGTAGTTCACGGTGCACTTCGGCAGCGCCCGCTTCAATTCCTCGATCGACACATTCGACGGCTTCGCGAAGTTGACGCCGATGAGCTTCAGCAATTGGAACGCCTCCGCGTGCTCTTTGACCCCGGCGTACGTCACGCCGGTACTGCTGAGTTCGAGTGTCCGCAGCCCCTTCATTCCCGCGAGATCCTTCAGGCACGCATCGGTGATCTTGGAGTGGCTGAGCGTGAGTTTTTCGAGCTTCTGCAAGCCGGCCAGTTCCTTCACGCCGGCGTCGGTGATTTTCACTTCGAACAGGTTGAGCGTCTGCAAGTCTTTGTTCTGGGCGACGATCTTCATCGCCGCATCGCCGACGGGGGCGCTGTCCATGTTCAGCCAGATCAAGCCCTTCAACCCGGTCAGTTCCGCCATCCCGGCATCGCTGATCTTCGTGGAATAGAGGCTCAGGCGCGTCAGGCCTTCGAGCTTCGCGAGTTCCTTCATCCCGGCGTCGTTTGTCCGGGTGACGCCGAGATCGAGCTGCCGGAGTTTCTTGAGCTTCGCCAGTTCCCCGAGGCCGGCGCCCGTGATGCGCTCGTTGTTGTAGGCGAGGTAGAGCGCCTCCAAGTTCGGCAGTTCCGCCACCGACTTGAAGGCCGCACCGGTGACCTTGGTGCTCGACAGGCTCAGCACGGTCAGGCTCTTGAGGCCGGCGAGTTCTTTGATCCCGTCGTCCGTGATGTTGGAGAAGTCGCAGCGCAGGCCGAACGGGATGCCCGGATCGGGCAGTGTCGCCAGCACGCCGGGCTTGAAGCGGTGGAGGTTGAACGCGGGGAGGTCATTCGCCGTGACACGTTCTTTGTCTTGCAGAAAGCCGGTGTGACCCCGTTCCTGCAGCCGCATCCAGCCGGGTTGGGCCCCGGCATCCTTCCAGGCTTTGAAGACCTTCTCGGAAAATTCGACCGGCTTCCCGGCTGGGATCGGTTCGGCGGCGCTCGCTGCTGAGCAGAACGCGAGGCAGATGGCGGAGAGGGTGAGAGTCTTCATCGAAAACCTCCGTCGGGTGAGGAAACGGATGGGGTGATCCTTCACTTCTTCGGTGGCCCCAGGGCCATCGTGGTCGCGGCTTCGGCGAACAGCTTGCGGATATCCAAGCCGCCGTCGGTGAACTTCTTCGTCAGGTCGGCGTGGGCGGTCGGGCCGTAGGCGCGGATCGGTTGTTGGGCCACGTGGTGGAACACCTGCACCGCGAAGGCCGCGTGGACCTCGGGGCTGTTCGCCAAATACTTGCCGAGTTCCACCGGCCCCTTCAAGCTGATCGACTTCCCGTCGCGTGCCAAGTAACTGCCGGAGTCATCCACCGGTTTGTTGTTGTCTTCGTTCCGGTATCGGCCGATGGCGTCGAACTTCTCCAGCGTGAACCCCAGCGGGTTGATGATCCCATGGCAGGTCATGCAGGTCTGCGCCTTCGTTTGCAGACTCACCCGTTCGCGGGTGTTCAAGCTCGGGTGGAGATCCGGTGCCACCGGCGTCACCGCTTCGGGCGGCGGCCGCAGGGACAATCCGAGAACACCCCGGGTGAGGAACACACCCCGGTGGATCGGCGAACTCTCCGCCGTGTAAGCGAAGTTCGCCAGGAGGTACGGGTGCGTCAGCACCCCGGAGCGCTGGCCCGGATCGAGCTTCACCTTGGTAAACTTGGCGTCCGCGGGAAGGTCGGCCCCGTAGAGTTTGGCCAATCGACCGTTGAGCAGAATCTCGTCACTCGTCAGCAGTTGCTTGAAGTCGGGCGTCTTGCCCCAGACGATGTCTTCGACGAACAGATCCAGGGCCACCCGCAGATCGGCGACCACTTGCGGATCGAAACCGGGGAAATGCTTCGCGTCTTTGCTCAGTTCCTTCGCCCCCTCGACGTTCAACCAGTGGTGGAAGAACTGCCGGGCTTTCGGCTTGGCCCGCGGCGAATCGAGCATCCGCGTGGCTTGGGCCAGCACTTGCTCGCGCGTCTTCAATTGGCCTTTCGTCGCGGCGGCATACAGATCGGCATCGGGGATCGAATCCCACAAACCGAACGACAACCGCGAGGCGACGTCGAAGTCGTCCCCTTGACCGCCGACTTCGCGGTAAAGGAACTGGGGGGACTTCAACACCAGCAGCACGACGCGCTTCACAGCGATGTCGATTTCTTTCTGCGATTCGAACTGCTTCTCGACGAGCTTCTTCTGCTCTTCTGTCAGCGGCCGGCGGTAGGCCCGCTCCGCGAACGCCTTGGCGAACTCCTTGATCTTGGTCAGCCGATCCCCGGCCGCGTCGTTGGTCTTGGCGAGATCGTTGATCTTCGCCGACACGTACGTCGCCGTGTCGAGGGCCGCGTCGGTCGTGGCCGCGTCCCATTCTTTGGACACGGCGGTACCGCGCTCCCAACCGAGGCTGCGGTCGTCGGGCGGGAAGGGCGTGCCGAGGGCAAATTGCTCCGGGAAGGCCACCGGCGCCAGCACCCGGCTCGGGATCGTTTCGATCACGCCGCTCGGCGGCTTCCAATTCAAGCTGATGCTCGCCGGTTGCACCGGCCGATTCGGATTCTTCTTGGAATCGTCCACACCCTGCTTCGCTTTGCTGAAGTGGAGTTTGATCGGGTAGGCCCGCCCCGCGACGAGGTAAACCCCGGCGGTGTATTCGATCTGATTGCCCGACTTCACCGTGGCGTCGATCAACGGCACTTGCATGTCGTTGAGCCAGAAGCGCATGGCTTGTTCGGTGCGGATCACGAACTCGTAGAAGCCCGTCTCCGGCGGCAGAATGCTCCCGTTCCACGCGATGGCGAACTGGTGCGGGTCGGGGAATTTGTCCTTCTCCGGCGTCTCCTTGCCGAAGTCGAACTTCACCTCGGCGTCGAGTCGCTCGATGACGCGCTCATTCTTGTTGTGGTTGCGACCTTTGAAGTATTCCCCGGTGAGGCCCCGCTTGTCGCCCCAGTTGTTGTTCCAGCGGAAGTGGTTGACCAGATCGGCGACGCTGTTGCGATACTGCGGTACGGTCAGCCGGGCGAGTTCGATGCGGGCCGGGCGGTTGCGATCCCGCGCCACCGGCGAGTAGAAGGCATCGTGCAGATACGCGGAGACCTTCTCCGCCTCGGCTTTGTTCAAGCTGCCGGGTGCGTCCTCGGGCATCGTCTCTTGAACGTACTTCGACAGTTGCAGTACGGAGCGATCCCCTTCGAGGCTGCGCTTGTGCTTCTTGGTGCCTTCACCCTTGGCCCCGTGGCACGAAGCGCACTTGGACGCGTACAACTCCGCCCCCATCGGCTCCGCGGCCAATAGGGGGAACGCGAACAAAGCCAGAACCAACAAAGAAAGGCGCATCTTGGAAACCGAGGGGCAATCGGGCGGGATACCATTATGTTGACAGGGGAACCGGGCCGAGTCAAGGCGCGCGGTAGTGGAGATGTGCTTCCGGAATATGGGATCCTCAAATACAGCGCGGCGAGCCGTCCCCTTGTTCCGCTACACTGACTATCGACCGGGATCGTCACTTTTACCGGAGGGTTCGCCGTGCGTACTCACAAGTTCTGGGCCGGGGCCGTGCTGGCCGGACTGCTGATCGGGGCGTCGACTTCGGCGGCGCCCGTGCCGGCGCCCAATGCCAAGTACGAACAACCGACCATCGTGATGCAGGCCCAGAACGGGCAAAAGTTGCTCGACGGCGCCAAGGCCTTCTTGAAGCTCAACGGCGGCACGCCCGAAGCGCTGATGAAGATCGATGCGATGCTCCAAGAGGTGCTCGGAGAAAAAGGCTTCGCCGGCCTCGACATGACCCGGCCCATCGGCGGGTACGCCTACCTCCGGGCGAAGGCCGAAACATCGCACATGGTGCTGGTGCTGCCTTTCACGAACGAGAAGGACGCGCTGGGTCTCGTGGAGCGACTGAAAATCCAAGCCAAGGAAGAGTCGAAGCCCAAGGGGGTGTACGAACTCGTCGGCGGGCCTTTCGAGCGGGGGTTGCTCGGCCACCTCCGCTTCCACGACAAGCACGCTTACATCTCGATCAACGGCGGGCTCGATTCCCTCGCCGACATCGAGAAGTTGATCCCGATCTCGCGGCTCGTCGACGACAAAGACACCGCGGTGATCGCGGCCACGCTCACCGGCAAGCGGCTGCCCAAAGAGTTGAGCGACGAAGCCTACCGGCTATTCGACAACATCAACATGGAAGTCGACCGCATGCTGGTCCGCGCCCCGGCGGACATGCCTAAAACGTTCCCGCCATTCTTGAAGGAGCTGCTCGGCTGGGGTCGCCGTTGCTACGACCTCATGGTCGCGGAGGGGGACACGCTCTCGGGCCGGATGCTCTTCGACCCGAAGACCGGCGACCTCGATTTCGAAGGCACGCTGGCGCCGAATGCGAAGAGCAACTTGGCCGCCGACTTGGCCACCTTCACGCCGACTAAGGGCCGCTTTCACCAATTGGTGACGAAAGACGCCGTCGTCGGCGGCTGGCTCGTGCTGCCGGGCCCGATTCCCAAAGGCGTCCGCACGGCCTTCGGAATCTTCATGGCCGAATGGATTCCGATGATGCACAAGGAAACGAGCCTCCCAGTGGAGTTCGTGCCGCTGTTCGATTCCTTGGCAACGATCGCCCAGAAAGCGATCGCGGCGGGGGAAGTCGATCTGGGCGGCTGCATGACCGGGCCGACCAAAGAGGGGCACTACACCGCGGTCGCCGCCGTCGGGTTGGACGACCCGACGCCGCTCGTCAAACTCGTCTTGGCGATGGCCAAGGACTTGCCGAAAGAGTTCGTCGAAGCGGTGAAATTGAACGCCTACAAGCTCGGCGATGTACCCGTCCACACGGTGGCGCTCGCCAAGTTCCTGCCCGAGGACTTCCTGAAGATCTTCGGCGAGAAAGCGGCCCTGAACATCGCAGTGGGCAATAAAGGATTGTTCTTGGCCGTGGGGCCGAATGCCGAAGCCGAACTGAAACGGGCGATGGCGCTGAAACCGGCGGAAGGCCGGGCGTTCGATACGGTGGTCAATATGGTCAAGGCGAAGGAAGTGGTGTCGGCCGCGGGTGGAAACGGACGGGATTTCGAACGGATGCTGCTGCCGGATCGGTTGATCTCGATGTTCTCGCTCGACGTGCGCGGCGGCGCGGACTTCAAAGTCCGCATCGCCACGTTTCAATTGGCGATGGGGTTGGGCTACGGAATCTTCCGCTGATTCAGCGGCGAACTTCCAAGAGGTTGACGATCCGCCGACCCTCGGCGGACGTCCGCACCGATTCTTGGGCGAGCTGCTTGGCGTAGTACGACGAGACCCGGCCGCGGAGGACAATCGTTTCGTCGGTGACTTGGACGCGGATCAAGCGGAGTTCCGAGTTCGACGATTTCGACAGCGCCGTCCCGGCTTCCGGAGGACTGAGTAAATCCGTGCTCATGGCTAACTCCCGGCTATGGCAACGTGGCATTCGCGAGGCTGGGTGGCCGTGGAACCGGGGGAGAAATCCCGGGGTTCTGACCAGAGTGTTGCAAAAAGAGTGTGGAGAATTGGGCGATTCCGTCCGAGTTCCACGATTTTACCGGCGAATCCGTTTCGCTGGTAACCCATGCTAAGGTGGGGCTGTCCCGATTGCAACAAGTATTTTGCCCGGTGATCCAAAAACGACAACGGGGGTGGCCGAGATTCTGCCACCCCCCCGGTGGCTTTGGAATCTCGCCCTCTTCTGGCGCTCCCACTGGCTCCCGTTCGGATTGTCGATTCTGCTCGGCGCCGCAGCGATCCCGATTTTCCTGCGCATGCCCCTTTGGTGCGATGTCACGCTCTACGATGTGGCCGCCCGGACGATCCTCTCCGGCGGCGTCCACTACCGCGATGTCTTCGATACCAACACGCCCGGTTACGTCTGGTGCTTGACACTGCTCCGCGCGACGCTGGGCACGAGCACCATCGCCGTCCGCGCCGTCGATCTCGCCATCTTCGCCGGGGTGATGCTTCTGCTCGACCGGCTCGCCAAACTCGGCGGGGGCAGCCGGGCGTCGCGGTCGTGGGCCATCGCCGGGATGATTGCATTCTACCCGTTCAGCTCCGAGTTCATCCACGCCCAACGCGATGTCTGGCTGGCGCTGCCGATGCTCGCCGCGGTTTACCTCCGTCTCCGGCGCATCGGGCGAACGGCCGGGGGAACTCCGGTCGGTATCTTCTGGCCCGCCTTCGCCGAAGGGCTGCTTTGGGCGCTGGCGACGTGGATCAAACCGCACGTCGTCCCGCTGGCGCTGTTCGCGTGGTTGCTCACCGTGCGGCGACTGAGCGCCGGTTCGTGGAAGGTCGCCACTCGGGATCTCGCGGGGAACCTCGCGGCGGGGATCGCCCTCGGGTTGGCCGGGGTGGCGCTGCTGGTGGGGACGGGGACGTGGCCGCACTTCTGGAACGTCATGACCGAATGGAACGGGCATTACGCCGATCTGATCTTCGGCGAACTCGCTTACCGCCTGCCGGATGCCTTCACTTGGTTCCCGCCGTGGAGCCTGATGCTGTTGCCGTCGCTTTTGTTGGTGGCGCTGTCGCTCATCGACGGCCGGGTTCTGTCCGCGAAGTGGTTGCTCGAGGGCGAGCGCGGCCCCGTCGGGCGGGGCGTTTCCCCGCTCTGGTACGACTCGATGCCGGGAGATTCGGCGCGGTTCACCCGAGCGGCGTTCGCGGGGATTTACTTGTTCTGGACGGTCGAATCGTTCGTCTTCCAGAGGGCGTTCCTGTACGTCCACGTCACCGAGACGCTGATGATGATTGCCCTCTGGGCGTCGCAGCGATGGTGCCTCCCCGCCTTCGTGCTCGCTTGGATCGCCTCGTTCAGCATTTTCTTCCGCATCGGCGATGAATTCCCCGAGTCCCGGGCGGCGCTGTCGGAGAGCCGGCGGGGAACCTACTCAAAGCTCGACCTCGATTACCGACACTCCGTGGCGGAACGCGGCTTCGGCGCCAATTGGTCGGTCTGCTGGCAAACCCCGACAACCGGCCGCGAGGATGCGGTGTTGAAGGATCGACTGAAACAATTCCACGGGCACGTGGCCACGAGCAATTGGGAAGAGCTCTACGAAATCGAGGAGTTCCTGCGGTCGCAGCGGGTGGAGGATCGCGAAGTCGTCTGTTGGGACGAAGGGGTTCACCCGCTCTACCTGAGTTTGAACCTCCGACCGGGGCTGCGGTTCATGCACGTCCACAACGCCGAGAACATCGGCCCGGACGCCGCGCGGATCATCCGCGGAGAATTGCAAGCCAACGGGGCGATCCGATTCGTCGTCAGCGACCTCGAATGGGTGACGCACGTGGAGTATGAGCGCCGCGATCGGGCGTTCCGCTTGCGACCCGGCCGAGCCGACGGGGAACTGGTTCCGGAGTTGCCCGAGTACGCGCGGGGCAGCGACAAGAAATGGAGTGGGATCTTCCCCTACGACGGACGCCCCGCAGTGTTCCGCTCCCGCGGCGGCAGGTATCTCGTCTTTGCGGTGAGCCATCCTTTGGGCGTGGTGGAATAGGCAAAACGACACGGGCCTCCGGATTGTCCCGGAGGCTCGTGGCCATTCTTCAAATCCGCATTCCGATCACGGATTCAACACGAGCAGCTTCACGCCGAGGTACACCAAACCCGCGAGGGTGAAAGCGGCGGCGGCGATGCCGAGGGTTCCGAAGGCCGGCTGCTTGCGCTCCATCGGTTGGCCTGTCGTCCAGCCGGACGACAACCGCGTTTCTTGGTGAGCCGCCGGTGCACCGACCGCCGTGAGGGGCACTTCGTCTTCTTGCGGCTGAAGTTTTTGCAGCGCGGCCCGATTGGGCATCCCCACCCGCGGAGGTGGCAGTGCCGGTCCGCGGGGCGGCTGAATCGGACTTTGTTTCACGGGTGGCGTCGGGTTCGACACGAAGAAGTTGGCCCGTTCGCCGCTGCGACCCGGCGTCCGCGGGGGCAATCCACCGGCGGGACGGGGGGTCGGCGTTTGCGGCGGGAAGCCGAGGCGCTCCCCGCTCGGGTTGCTGCGGGTCGGTGGGAGGGGGCCGTAGGCGGGGCGCTCCCCGCTGCGGGCCGAGGTGCTGAAGGCCGGGCGATCGCCGCTGCGGCCGAGGCCTGCCTGCCGGCCGGACGATCCCGTCGCCGCCATGGCCGGTTCTTCGATCATGGCGTTGGCGTGTTCGCCCAAGTACGGTTCCATCGCTTCGACCACTTCGTCCATGCCGCGGAAGCGATCTTCGGGCTTCTTGGCCATCAATCGCGCGATGACCAACTCCAAACCCTCGGGGCAGTCCGGGGCGAAGGTGCGGATCGGTTCCGGCTCCTTCGACTGGTGGGCTATCATCTTTTCGACCGCGTTCCCTTCCGGGAACGGCACCCGGCCCGTCAGGCAGTAGTAGAGCGTGCAGCCGAGGCTGTATTGATCCCCGGCCGGTGTGCGGTTCGTCGGATCCATGACGCTTTCGGGGCTGGTGCAATCCAACCCGCTCGTCAGGGTGTTCGCCGTGGACATGGTATCGACGAGCGATTCGCCGTCGTTTTCCACCAGCAAGCTGCCGATGCCGAAGTCGAGGATGCGGGCCTGGTTATCGCTTCCCAACATGATGTTCGACGGCTTCACGAGGCCGTGGAAGATGGAGTTGTGGTGCGCGGCGTGCATGCCTTGGGCCACCTGCGCCCCGATGGTCGCGGTCTGCTGGGCGCCGATGCGACCCTGCTGCTGCACGACGTTCTCGAGGGTTTCGCCTTCGACCAGCGGCCAGACGAGGTAGTGCAAGCCGCCGGCGGTGCCGACGTCGACGAACGGCACGACGGCCGGGTGGCTGAATTGGCCGAAGGAGCGGACTTGCCGGCGGGCGAGCCGGACGTTCCACATGCTGCGGCGGGGCAGCACCTTGATGGCGTAGTGGTTGGCGTCGTTTTTGGAATTGGCTTTGAAGACTTGGCCCATGCTCCCTTGGCCGATGGCGTCGAGCAGGATGTACGGCCCGAGGACGAGCCCCGCCGACTTGCCGTTGAGGATGCGCTCCGATTGAAACGCGGTGATCGTGCCTTGGTTGACGAGGTGTTCGGCGAGTGCCGGGGCTTCCGCGCGGGGATTGCGCTTCAAAAAGTCGCTGACGATCTGGTCGAGTTGGCCGCGGTCGATCAGCGAGCTGCGGCGGAGATCCCAGACGAACCACTCGCACGCACCCAAGTCGTTGGTCACCATCGGTCGTCACCCTTATGAGAATGCGGCGGTCGGAAGATCCGGCGGGGGGTCGCACCCAACCGTAGTTCACCCGGCGCCGGTGTCAAAGCGCCGCACGCAGTTTTCGCGCGCGGCCGCAAAAGGTGGGTGCAACCGAATTCTCTGGGTCTGACCGGGGTCCCGTCGGAGCGTTGCGCCCGGGAGTGGCCAATCCGACTCGAAAATGATTCCAGCCCGGAGTGCCCCACCCCCGCGTGGAATCATTTCCGATTTCTGGTAGAACCGATGCGCCCCAACGACTTGCGTCCGAAATCGCGTCCCGCAATGCCGGCTGAAACCATTCTGGGAGCCGGTGCTGACGCGAAAAACCGCCCGCCGCAATCTGGTGCACCCCTCCGGTTTCCCGGTTTCCATTCCACTTGCGGTCGGAGGGTGGGCACGGTATGGCCGGGACGAATCCGCACGGTCACGCCAGGATGGGAGCTTGGGCATGGATCGCCCGTTCTGTCGACTTCTCTTGCTCGCGCTCCCGATGGCCATAGCCGGCTTCGGGTGCGGTGCGCCGACCGTGGCCCGCGGGCAAATGGGCGAAGGGCCCAAACTCCCGCCGGGGCGGCTCGAACCGGTCGACTTGGTTCCACCGGGGCCGAGTGCGCCGCTGCCCGTGCCGGTGAAGCCCAAAGATTTGGGGCCGGCGCCCGTCGCGCAAGCGAGCGCCCTGGATGCCGCGGCCGTGGTGCAAGTGAAGGTCGTGGCGACCATCGGCGGCGAGGTCATCATCACCGAGGACGAAGTCGCGATGATGGTCCGCGAGCGGGCCATGGACTATTACCAACTCACCGGCGACGAGCGGACCAAGAAAGAGAAGGAAGTCTACCGGGACGAACTCCGCAAGCTCATCGAGCGCGAGTTAATCCTGCACGAGTTCATTTCGAAGATCAAGAAGAACAAACCGCAGGTGATGGATGAACTGTACGACCAAGCCCGGCAGACCGCCGAGCGTCAGATGAAGCAGTTCCGCCAGATGGTGAAGCTCGACAGCGAAGAGAAATTCACGGCCTACCTGCAAGCGAAGGGGACGGAACCCAAACTCTTCCGGCGCTTCTTCGAGCGGCAAGCCCTCACGAGCCTCTTCTTGAACAGCGTCTTCAAGGACAAGCAACGCAGCGTGAGCATGCGCGAGATCGAGCAATACTACCGCGAGCACGCCAAGGATTTCAGCATCGACGACCGGGCCAAGTGGCAGCACCTGTTCGTCAGCAACGCGCGCTTCAACACGCCCGGCGAAGCGAAGCAGTTCGCCGATTGGCTGGCGAAGCAATTGGGCGAGGGCGTCGACTTCGCGGCCTTGGCCAAAAAGTACGGCCACGGCGAAAGCGCTTTACGGAACGGCGACGGGCTCGGCGGCAAGCGCGGCGAGTTCCGCCCGGCCGAACTCGAAGAGTCGATCCTCAGCCTGAAGGCCGGTCAGTCGAGCGGCGTGATCGCCTCGCCCAACGGTTGGAACATCGTCAAAGTGACCGAGCGCGAAGTCGCCGGGGTCAAGCCGCTCGACGAGAAACTGCAATCGGCGATCAAGAACGTCATGCTCGATCAGAACACGAAAGCGGAGCGGGAGAAGTTCGTCGCCGAGCTTTGGCGAAAACACACGGTGACCGTGGTGCCGTGACTCAGCCTCCGCCTTGCGTACTCCAGTAGACGTTCGAGAAAAAGGTGAAGTACGTCTTCGACCCTTCCGGGGATTCCAACTTGGAGGTGAGGAAGGCGCTCTTGCCCTTCTGCTGGAAATCGACGTACTGCATGAACTCGCCGAATTCCTTCTTCTGCCCGACGATCGACAGGGCGGTTTTCAATTGGTTCGGCGGCTCGGAATCATCCCCCTTGCCGAGCTTCCCTTCGGTGATGTTCTTCTTCAGTTCCTTGGCCGCGTCGCTGCTGGCGCACTCGATGCCGGCGCCGAAGCGGAAACCGCGACCCGATACAGAGCACCACGTGGCCAACATGGAGGCGCCGTCGAGCGAACTGGCGAGTTTGGGCATATCGCCTTTGATGGGTTCGCCGGTGGCCTTGAGGTAGCCTTCCATCTGCCCCTGCGGCCGGATGATCGTCCAGAAGTGGGAGCGCATGGCCAACCGGCCGGTGGTTCCCAGTTTCTCGCGGGTGCCATCCTTCGGTTCCGATTTCGCGATGCCCACCATTTTCGTCATGTTGCCCGCTTGGTCGCTCCCTTTGAAGACCACGAACAGTTGATCGTTCGGGCAGTACACCGTGCTGTTGCGGAGGAACGACGCCGATGAGGTATTGGAAATCACGAATCCTTCGCCGGATGCCGCGGCTCCGGGCACCTTGGCCAAGTCCTTGGGGCTGAACGATTTCTTCACCCGGAAGATGTACGCCCAACTGGTGCTCCCCGGCGTGGATCCGTCTTTGGCGATGATGAGGTACGTCAACGATCCGGGACCTTGCCCCACGGCCTTGGCCAGTTCGGTGTACCCCTCGATGAGCGACGCGCCGTAAATTTGATCGACTTGGCCTTGGTAGCCGGGGTACTTGCGCATCTGGTCGATGCTGACGCCGCGGACCGCGTTGTAATTCGCCGGCAGGAGCGACACCATATCTTCGACGCGGGCCGCCCGGCTCATCAACCAGAGGGTGCCGACGACGACCAGGATGAGCGCGAACATCGCCCCGCCGACGATCCCCAAGAGCAGGAACTCGTTCATGAAGACCCGCTCTTGCTCCATCATGTTCTTCCCGATCTTCTTCTTCTTCGGCTCGGTTGGCGCGTCGTCCTTCGGCTCCTCGGACTCTTGCAATTTCTTAACGGTGGTTTCGGAGAGCGCCGGCGCCGCGAAAGTCTCGTCGCACTTGGGGCACTCGATGGGCGTCCCCGCCGGTTGCTCCTCTTCGAGCCGGAGTTTCGCTTTGCACGCGGGGCAGCGGTAGTCGAAGGCCATGGCCCACCTCGGAAGGAACGGGGAACCCGGATGTTATAGCACTCACCACTCGCCGGGGAGTATTTCGCCCCCGGCGCGGGTGCTCAAGCAATAGAGCAGATACGGCTCGAGCGAGTTTCGCACGAAGCGGACCGACGCGTCGCCCAAGGCCACGTTCACCCCGCCGGTGTGCCGGCTCCCGTAAGCCGACACGCGATCCCACACCTGCACGCTCAGCGTCGCCCACGGTACCGGCGGAGGAGGCAGTGGGGGAATCGTCGGCGGCGGCGGGATGTACGGCTGCGGGACACCGTAGTTCAACCCTTGCCCGGAACTCACGAGGGTTCCGGCGCCCGCGTTCGGCCCCAGGTTCCCCGCCCACGCCGCAAACGAACCCAGCGACGCCATCGGCGGACTCGGCGGGGTGTCGATGGGCGCCGTGAGGTAGCTGTCGTGGTTGCCGTCCCCCACTTGGCGCTCGCCGAGCAGGATGGTGTTGGTCAACCCGTCGGACACGTCGGTGAGGCGGACCGTGCGGCGGCTGCCGACCGTGGAGTACCCGAACATCCCGTCGTTGGTCGCGCGGGTGTTGGGGTACGCTTTGCTCCCCGCATTCCCGGCGTAAGTGGTCGCCCCGCGGGTCGAACCGCCGAAGCGCAGCGGGTTCTCGATCCCGGCCATCGGGCAGACGAACGTGCCGATGGGCGTCGCCGCGACCGTGCCATCCCCGCCGTAGTTGAGGTTCGGGTTCGCGTAGTCCCACCGGGCCGCCACGTTGCCCTGCTCGATGTGCGGCAGCAGTTCGACGAACAGCCCCGTCCAGCGCCCATCGGGGCCGGGGTGGGCCACACCGGGCGGAAGCCAACCGACGGTGTCGTGGTAGTTGTGCGCCGCGAGGCCGAGCTGCTTGAGGTTGTTCTGGCAACGCAGCCGCGCCGCCGCCTCGCGCACCTTTTGCACCGCCGGTAGCAACAGGCCGATGAGGATGGCGATGATGGCGATGACGACGAGCAATTCGATCAGGGTGAACGCCGGACGGACTCTGGTCATTGGAACCTCGACGGGGGCGACCGACTTATCGTCGCGGATATCGACCGCGGGGACAACCGGGAAATCGGGACGGGGTGCGCCAACTGATTCTGGCACTTGAAAAACAGCATGATTTCCCGAGCGGGGTGGCGTAAGCCCCCCGTGTCTGCGAAATTCACTCAGCGAAGATCACACGGGGGACTCATGTCCCCCGCTCAGACTGAAGGTGTTTCCCGGAACCGCCAGAATCCGTTGTCGCACGCATCGGGACGGCGACGATTCTCGGAAGATCACCGACGGAACGCACCGGGACTCAGTGACCACTGCGAAACTGGATCGGCCCGGGGAATAAACCGGCGGCGTCGGGTATCGTAGAGGCAGTCACTTCCACCGGGGATCTCCCATGTCTCGTCGCTTCTGGCCGGTGCTCGCCGCGTTGTTGTGTCTCCCTTTCGCAGCCGGAGCGAACGGCTGCGGCTCGAGTAGTGTCGGTTCTTCCTCGGGCGAACGCAAAGCCGAGTTGCAACTGCCGAATGCGCCGCAGCCCGGCGGGGTCGGGGGCAAAGCCGCGGAAGGAGCCAAGGAGGAAGCAATCACCCGGAAGATTATTTATTCGGCCGCGGTGGAGGTGGTCGTCAAGGACGTCGAGCAGGCGCGGGCCGATGTCGAACGGATTGTTTTGGAAGAAGCCAAGGGTTACATCGCCAAGTCCGATATCACCGGGCAGGTCGGCTCGAAACGGACCGCGACGTGGACCCTCAAAGTCCCCGTCGAGAAGTTTCAGCACGTCGTCACCGCGTTGGCCGCACTCGGGAAGGTGACGAAGAATTCGTCCGACTCGCAAGACGTGACCGAGGAATACGTCGACCTGCAAGCCCGCATCAAGAACTTGAAGGTCGAAGAGGAGACGCTCAACAAGTTCCTCAAAGACTCGGTCAACAGCGTGGAGACGTTCCTCAAAACCCGCGATCAGATCAAAACTGTCCGCGGGGAGATCGAGCGTTCGGAGGGCCGGCAGAAGTTCTTGGCGACGATGTCCGCGATGTCGTCGGTCACGTTCACCGCCCGCGAGGAGCAGGCCTACGATCCCGCGCCGCCCCCGGCCGCGGCGACCTTCGGCGACGATGTGGACGGCACCTTCACCGCCTCGTGGAAGGCCCTGCTGCGGCTCGGCCAAGGGGCGGTGCTGTTCGTCGTCGCCCTCGCCCCGTGGTTGCCCCTCATCGCCATCGGGTTGTTGGCCGCCCGCTTCGGGTGGCGCCGCTTCAGCCGGATGGTCGCGGTCGAGAAACCGGTTCGGCCGATGGCCCGGGCCGTCCGGCGGGTCGAACCGGCCGCGGAAGTCAGCATTGTCGACGAGCCGTCCCCGGAGCAGGAGTGACGCGCGGCGCGAACCCGGACGGGGCCGCGGCCGTCCCTCTCGGAGAGAAATCATCGGGGCTCTCTAGAATATGGCGGACACGCGCCCTAACATGATGATTCGACAATGGGAAGACGTAGCTCAGCCGGTAGAGCAGCTCACTTTTAATGAGCGGGTCGTGGGTTCGATCCCCACCGTCTTCACTAGACTAAACCATGTAAAACATGGGATATAGCTCACTTTTCTGTGTTGCACCCTTCCAAATCTGTAAACTCAATAAACGTACCTAGGGCCGTTTATTGAGGTCTTACCATGGCGAGAAGATCGAGGAAGCTCCACGAGTTGGTGCCAGTCGAGCGGGGTGGAAAAGCCTACGTATGGCGTACAAAGTGGGTTTAGGCGAGCGGCAGCACTTGATTCACCTGCCGCACGGCTTGATCGTGATGTCGTATTTGGGAAGCGTCGGAGATCGTTAGGCGAGCGGCAGGAGGTAGCCTACCCAATTGAGG
>JANOSQ010000693.1:0-1662 GCA_031415915.1 Fimbriiglobus sp.
GCCGCGATCAGGATCGCATCGACGAGGTTGCCGACGAACGTCGTATTCAGAGCGTGCTGTCCGCGGGCGATGTAGACGACCGACCCCGCCTTCAACCGCTCGATCAACCGCGGCAGCACGCTTCGGTCGCGCGGGCCGTAGATGAACCCCGGTCGCAGCACCGTCACCGGCACAGCGTGCTTGCGGTAGTATTCCAACGCCAGCGCTTCCGCTTCGACCTTCGATTGCGTGTAACCGTCGATGTGCTCCGCCGGCAGCGGCTCGGTTTCATCGGTGCCGTAGTGGTGACGCGCTTCGTAAACCCCGAGGCTGCTGACATGGACGAACCGCGAGATCGGCGATCCCTTCACCGATTCGAGCAGCGACCGCAGCCCCTCGACATTGACTTGCCGGTATTCGTCCACCGGCCCCCAATCCCCGACCTTCGCCGCGCTGTGGACAACGACATTGACCCCGTGCAGGGCTTTCGCCAGCGTGTCCGCGTCGGTGAGTTCCCCGACCACGATCTCGGCGCCGATCGACTTCAGGAACTCCGTATCGCCGCTCGCGCGGACCAAACAGCGCGCCGTGTGCCCCTGCGAGCGCACCCGCTCGGCGACGTGGCTACCGACGAACCCGGTCGCCCCGGTGATGAAGTAAGTTGTCATGCGAACCAGTTTATCGGGCCGGGTGTCCGTGAGCGAGTCGGTCGGTGTAGAATGCGACACCGCCGTCCGGGAGTCGACCGATGAAGCTGTACGCCGATCCGGAGTGGAGCGCTTTGCTGCAAGCGGTCGTCGATTCTCCGACCGACGACCTCCCCCGTCTTGTCGCGGCCGATTGGCTCGACGAGCGCGGCGACGCGGAACGGGCCGAGTTCATCCGGTTGCAATGCGCCGCCGAACATGCGCCTTCGCCCGATTTGAACTGGAAGATCCGCACGCATTGGAATTCGCTGGGCGGCCAACTCTGGGCCGTGGAAGCCTGCCCGAACCTCGTGACGATGGAATTCGCGCAAGGCGGGCCGACGCTGAACTCGCTCTCGGTGCAGCACACCGAGCGCGTTCGGTTCCGCCGGGGCTTCCCGGATTTCGTCGTCTGCCCCGCCATCGACTGGCTGGCCCACGGCGCGGGGATCGTCCCCCGGCAGCCGGTGACGTACCTGCGGCTGTTGCTCGCGGCCGAGGTGCCGACCGAGCGATGGTGGGCGATGCTGCCGACGCTCCGACGGATGGAGATGGTCGAATTGCAGGGTTACCGGGCTTCGCAGATGGAGTACCTGCGGAAGAATTTGCCGGGGGTGAGCATCCGGGGATGACTCTTTCCGAGCCGGCAGCGTGAGCGACGGTCTGAAAAAAGACCGTCGCACACGCGTCCGGCTCGGACGTATCAGTCACTTCCCGCCGACGATGCGAACCCGCGCGGGCGAATCTTTCACCTCGTCCACTTCCACCCGCAATAGTTCCTTGCGCTCATCCAATTTGACGCTGAACGTGACCGTGTGCAATCCGGCGGTCAAATTCAAAAGCGTCTCCGCTTTCAAATCGAGCGGCGCCCCGTCGAGCCACGCTTGCAATCCGGCCGTGTCGGGCACCTTCAACGCCACCTTGCCCGCCGTGGTGCAATCGAGTTGAAACCGCGCCGCGGCTTGGAACGGCCCTTTGCCGATGTTCCACTTCACGA
>JANOSQ010000694.1:0-1907 GCA_031415915.1 Fimbriiglobus sp.
TACGTCTGCCGACTGCGCGACAACAGCGTCTACGAGGTCATCGAAGACAAACCGCTCACCGACGCGGACCGCGCGGCGAACGTGCTGTCGGACCAGATTGTGCGGTTCGGAAAGTCCGGCAACAAAGCCACCGATCAACCGAACCACACGATGAGACTGGTCCTCGTGAAGATCAGGCCGCACGTCTCGAAAGGGAAATACAAAGGAGGGTCATCCGGTGTCGATAGCGACGGCATCCTGCGGATCGCCACGAACCTGCTCGATGTCCCCGCCGAAATCATCGCACTCCTCTATGCCTACCGCTGGACCATCGAGATCTTCTTCCGCCAGTTCAAGCACCTGCTGGGCTGCCGCCACCTGCTGAGCCACAACCAGAACGGCATCGAGATTCAAACCTACTGCGCGATCATCGCGTGTCTGGTGATCGCCCTGTGGACGGGCCGCAAGCCGACGAAGCGCACGCACGAGATGCTCTGCTTCCACATGCTGGGCTGGGCCACGACGGATGAGGTGGAAGCTCACCTGGCGAAGCTCAAACTCACCGACGCACAGGCCGCGAAAAAACTCTGATTCCCCCCGCGCTCGATTGCACCCCGCGCAATCCGAGTCCCTTCACGCTGCGCACTCAACAACCCGCAGCCCCGCTTCCCCCGCCGCACCAGCGGTTCGCACGTGTCGAACCTCCGACCGAGCCCACCAACCGCGACACAAACGCCCGCGTCCGCTACGATCGTCAGCCGGAGCAACCCGAGTGCCGAACAGTGTTGCTCCTGACCCCTTTGTTTCCTTGCGGCGGACCGCCATTGAATTTGAAAGATTCGCACGCTCTCAGCCGTCCAGTCGGAACAGGCGCTTGAGGGCGGTGATCAGGCCGTGGGGTGTTCCCTCGCGGGCTTCATCCTTGAGGACGGTCAGCGGCGGATGCAGCAGTTTGTTGACGATCCGTTCGACGCTCCGTTCGATCGCCTCCCGGTCCTTCGGTGTCAGGTGCGGCAGCTTGTTGAAGAGACGGCCGAGTTCCTCCTTGCTGATGCCGTGCCAGTCCTGCATCAGGCGGGCGAAGACGTCGCCGCTGGCGCGGTGATGGAATTCTTCCATGAAGCGGCGTTGTTCTTCGGCGACGATCCGTCGCGCGTGTTCGATCTCGCGGACCCGCGCATGCCGGTTCTCTTCGCATGTCCGGCTGAGGCTGTCGATGTCGTACAGGAACACGTCATCCAAGTTGCCGACACCGGGCTCAAAGTCTCGCGGGGCTCCCAGATCCAGGATGAAGGCGGGGCGGCGCGCCACGGCGGCGCGGGCCTTGCGGAAGCGGGCGACATCGACGATCGGTTTGTCCGCGCCTGTGGTGCTGACGATCACGTCGGCGCGGCCGAGCCAGTGATCGAGGGCCTCCCACGGTTCGGCCCGTCCACCCCACTCCTTCGCCAGTCGTTCCGCCCGCTCGGGGCTGCGGTTGACGACGACGATCTCGCGCACTCCCTCGTCCTTCAGGTAGCGCAGCGTTTCCTCGGCCATCTCGCCCGCACCGACGACCAGCACCAGCTTGTCACCGAAGTGGTCGAAGATGCTCTTGGCGAAGTCGCCCACCGCCACGCTGGCAATTGAGACTCGGCCTTCGGCCAGCTTCGTCTCCGAACGGACACGGCCCGAGACCCGGATGGCGCTTTGAAACAGCGAATGCACCACCGGACCGCAGACGCCGAATTCCTCGGCTTCGCGATACGCCTGCCGGACCTGGTTCACTATCTGCGGCTCACCCAGCACCATGCTGTCGAGCGACGAGATGACTTCAAACAAGTGCCAGACCGCCTCCGAGTCGGACGCCGCCTGCAACTCGCCCACGAATTCGTCGAGCGGGACTTGATGAAAGTCGGCGAGAAACTGGGCCAGTTGATTCCGCGTCT
>JANOSQ010000695.1:0-2058 GCA_031415915.1 Fimbriiglobus sp.
GCAGCAACAACGTCGTCGGCATGGTCGAAGGCAGCGACCCGGCGCTGAAATCGGAAGCGGTCATCTTCACGGCGCACTGGGATCACTTAGGCGTCGGTCGCGCGGTCATCGGCGACACCATCTACAACGGCGCGGCGGACAACGCGACCGGTTGTGCGATGATTCTGGAACTCGCCCGGGCCTGGTCGGCGGAGAGGACGAAGCCGAAGCGATCCGCGATCTTCCTCGCCGTGACGGGCGAAGAAAAGGGATTGCTCGGGTCGAAATACTATTCGCAGAATCCGCTGGTGCCGCTGGGCAAGACCGCGCTGAATCTCAACTTCGATATGATCCTGCCGCTCGGCGTGCCCGAGTCGATCGTCGTCACCGGATCGGAGCGGACGACCGCGTGGGCGACGGTGCAAGCGGTGGCCAAGAAGCACAAGCTCGAGATCGAAGCCGACCAGCGTGCTCACCTCGGCATCTTCTACCGGTCGGACCACTTCTCGATGGCCCGCGCCGGCGTCCCGGCGTTCTCGGTGGCGCCGGGGTCGAAGATCAAAGGGAAGGCCGCCGATTTCGCCAAGAAGTCCCTTCAGGAATTCAACGACAAAGCCTACCACTCGCCGCAGGATGATATGCGGGCGGATTGGGACTTCTCCGGCTTCGTCACGCTAGCCGGGTTCGCGCTCGACGTGGCCCGCGCCGCGGCGAATGCGGAAGGACTGCCGACGTGGAACACGGGCGACGAATTCCGCCCCGCCCGGGAGAAGAGCGGGGTGAAGTAGGCAAGCAATCGATCCGGGAACGTTTCCTTCACAGCCGGCCGGTTGCCCGAAGCTCACCTCACTCCCCATCCCCCAAGTGCACGGCGAAAGCCAGTTGCTCCAGCTGGATCGCCAAGTCCACGGTGACCACCTGAACCCCTTTCGGCAATGCCAGCAGCACCGGGGCGAAGTTCATCACGCCGCGGAGGCCGGCTTGCACCATCTGGTTCGCCACGGTTTGCGCCGCTTCGGACGGCACCGTGAGGATGCCGAGTTCGGCCCGGTACCTCGGCACCGATTCCTTCAATTGATTCAGCGCTTCGATGCGCAGGCCGGCGACCGTTTGGCCAACCTTCGCGGGGTCGGAGTCGAACAGGCCGACGATCTCGAAGCCGTGGTCGGCGAAGCCTTGGTAGCGCAAGAGTGCCCGGGCCAGGTTGCCGACGCCGACGAGGACCGCTTTCCACGGCCGGTCGATGCCGAGGGTGCGGCGGATGGCGGCGGCCAGCCCGGCCGGTTCGTAGCCGATGCCGCGTTGGCCGAGGTGCCCGAGGGCGGCGAGATCGCGCCGGACCTGGGCCGCGCTGACGCCGACGGTCTTGGCGAGGTCCTGGCTAGAAAGGGTCGTGCCGGCGCGGGCCAGGGCATCGAGGGAGCGGAGGTAGAGGCTCAGGCGCTGGGCGGTGGCCCGCGACAAGCGGGTGTCAGTGGAAGGGGTGGGATCGGCCATGGATTTAGAATAGCGCCGGGGGATGGGCTAGTCCACCTTCTCGAACCGCTTCACCGTCGCCCCGTCGCGCTCGACGGTTTCCACGAACATCGCCGCGGGGCGAATCCACATCCCGCCTTCGCCGTACAATGGTCGGTAGACCACGAAGGGCTCGCGCGTTTCGCTGTGGAGCGCGGTGCCGAGGACCTCGTATTCGTTCCCTTTGAAGTGGCGGTAGCGGCCGGGTGGAATCTCGGGCATTTTCGCGGCTCCTTTCGTGGCGTACACTTATTGTACCTTCACCCGGACACGCCCGCCCATGATCGTTGGCATCGACCTCGGCACGACGTTCTGCGCGGTGGCGCACCTCGACGATCGCGGCCGCCCCGTCACCATTCCCAACCGCGAGGGGGAAGTCCTCACCCCCTCGGCCGTCTACCTCACGGGCACGGGCGAAGCGGTCGTCGGTCAGCCCGCGCTCGATGTCGCACTCGAGCAGCCCGACAAAGTGGCGATGCTCATCAAACGGCAGATGGGCCGGGCGGACTACGGGCGCTTGGTCACGGGCCGCAGCTTCCGCCCCGAGACGCTCTCGGCGGTGAT
>JANOSQ010000696.1:0-9640 GCA_031415915.1 Fimbriiglobus sp.
GGGTCGGAGGAAGTCGTCGAGCAGGGATTGCGGGTCGCGACCGTCCAAGATGACGGCCCGGTCCGCGCCCGCATCCAGCGCTTCGAAGCAAGCTTCCACCTTGGGGATCATCCCGCCGTCGATCACCCCGGAGTCGATCAACGCCCTGCACTCGGCCACCGTCAACCGTCCCACTCGGGACGCGGGATCGCGGCGATCCTTCAATACGCCCGGTGTATCGGTGAGGAACAGCACCGCTTCGGTATCGATCGCTCTTGCCAATCCCGCCGCCATGGAATCGGCGTTCACGTTGAGCCACCCGCCAGATTCATCCATCGCCAGCGAAGGAACCAGCGGGATGAAATCACCGCCGAGAGCGGCTAGGAACCGCTTGGTGTCCACGGACGTCACGGTCCCGACGCGTCCGAGGTCGATTCCGTCGAGTTTCAATCGGGCCCCGAATACTGCGGTTCGCACCGGCTCCGTCGGCGTGCCGCGCTCGGCGAATTCGCTCATGAGCGTCAGATTGATGTCGCTGAGGACGCGCACGACGATTTCTAGCGTCGCTTCGTCGGTGTAGCGCCGCCCTTGAATCTTCACCGGTTGCAACCCCGCCGCATCCATCGCGCGATCGATCGGCTTGCCGCCGCCGTGGACGAGAATCAACTTCACCCCGATCCGATTCAAGGCCGTGATGGCGTCGAGCATCCCGTGCATGGCGGCGGGTTCTTCCATCGCGCTGCCGCCGAGTTTGACCACGACGGCGCGACCCTTCAACTGCCGGAGGCGATCCGCGATTTGGAGCAAGATGTGGGAACCGTCGCGCAACGGGGTATTCCGCTACAGTGGGAACCGCCGAAAACCGAAAGACGAATAGTAGGCCCGCCGCGCCACTCCGTCAACCTAGCCTCTTGCTCCACGCGTCGGCCCCGTCTAGAATGAAACTGTTCCTATCCCCTCACTGAGGTACCGTCGATGATTCGCAATCTGCTCCTGGCTCTCGTGGGCGTGTTCGCCCTGACCTTGGCCCCGGCCATCGCCGAAGACAAGAAGGTCGAAACCAAGACCCTCGAAGGCTCGCTGGTTTGCGGCAAGTGCAAGCTGAGCGAAACCGAAGAGTGCAGCAACGTCCTCATCGTGAAGGACGCCAAGGACGAGAAGAAAGAAATCAAGTACTACCTCGTCGACAAGGGCGCCAAGGCCGAGTACCACGGCAAAATCTGCAAAGGCCCGAAGGACGCGAAAGTGACCGGCAAAGTCGTCGAAAAGGACGGCAAAATGACGATCGAAGGTGCGAAAGTCGAGTTCAAGAAGTAGTCGATGATCGCTCCGAGCCAAAAGAAATCGCCGCCCGTTCGGGCGGCGATTTTCGTTTAAAGCTTGCCGGCTTCCTTGTACATGACCCGCTTGCGGAGCACGGGGTCGTACTTCTTCAACTGGATGCGCTCTTTGCTGTTGTTGCGGTTCTTCTGCGTGAAGTAGCAGTGGCTGCTCTCGGAGCTTTGCAGCTTGATGATCCCGCGGGCCTCTTTCCCCTTCGCCATGATCGTCCCCAGAACAGTCGCGTGAAAAATCGAAAGGGTATCTTAGCGGCCGGGGGCCGTTTTGCCGATACATCTTTGCCGGAGTTTGCGAAAAAGAGTATCCGGGGGACGCGGAGATGCTGGCCGGGGCGGTCATACTTTTGTTCCTCCTCCCCGCGACGGCGGCCTGCCTGAGCTATTTCGCCGGGACGATCTTCGGGCGTTCTCCGAGGCGGATCGCTCCCCGGACTCCGAGCCATTCCCTCGCGATTCTGATCCCAGCTCACGACGAAGAATCGACCCTCCCCCGAACGCTCGCCTCCATCGCCGCGGCCGATTACCCGGCGGAGTCGTTGACGGTCCACGTCGTCGCCGATCATTGCTCCGATGAAACGGAAGCCGTCGCGCGCCGGTTCGGAGCGCAGTACTCCATCCGCAGCGATTGCACGCAACGGGGGAAGGGGTACGCACTGGCCTTTGGCTTGGCGAAGGTTTTGGCGGCGCGGCCGGACGCGGTGCTCATTCTCGACGCCGATTGCCGGATCGATCCCCGTCTGCTCCGCCGCCTCGACGGCGAGTTGGCCACCGGCGCAGCGGTCGTTCAAGCGGCCGTGATCTCCGCATGCGATCCGTCGAATCCCGCGAGCATCGTCGCGGCCATCGGCTCGGTCATCGACAACCGCTCGGCTTCGGTCTGCGATCGCCTGGGGCGATCCGTCCCCCTGCGCGGCACGGGAATGCTCTTCACCCGCGGCATCCTCGGCTTATTCCCGTGGGCGGCCTTCGGCTTGGCGGAAGATGCGGAATACGGCGCACGGCTGCGGAGCCACGGGGTTCCGATCCGCTTCGCCGCCGAATCCGTGACGTGCGAAGCTCCGGAGCACGAATCCGATTTCCTCGGCCAGCGCCAGCGTTGGCGCGAGTCACTCGGGGTTTCGCAACCCGGCCGTTGGTTCGCCAGCAAACCCTTGATCCTGTTCCACTTGCTGCTGACGACGCTCGCCGTGGCGGTCACCGCCGATGGGACATTGGCGGTGTGGGTCGGCTTGCTCATCGTCTGTACCGCTCTCACTTATGCGGATGCCATGCTCGGCGTCGGCGTCCGGTGGCCGGGTGTCCGCAGCTTCTGGTTGATCGGGCGATTGGCGATACTAGCCCTCGGTCGGTCGCGGGAGACGCGATGGCTCCGCACCCCCCGATGACCCGCCGGGTGAATCCGGTGAAGCGGCGAATGCTCGATGGATTCGTCCGTCACCGGTCTGCCGCGGGCGGCATCGAGCTCACTTTCGATGATGGGCCGGATCCGAACTATACGCCGCGGGTTCTCGAACGTTTGGAGAAATACGGCCTCCGGGCGACGTTCTTCGTCCTCGGCCGCAACGTCCTGCGCCATCGATCGACGCTGCGGGCGATCCACGCCGCCGGGCACCGCATCGGCAACCATAGCCTGATGCACCGTCGCTTCGGCTGGTTGAACTATTGGGCGATCCGAAACGAAATCCGCTGTTGTCAGCACGCCATCGAAGACGCGATCGGTGTTTCGCCGACCGAGTTCCGCCCCCCGTTCGGGATCATCACGCCGGCCGTATTGGTCGCCGCGCGGGCGAGCAAGCTGAAGTTGACGAATTGGTCGCTCGACTCGGGCGACTGGAGCTGCCGGAGTGCGGAGGATGCCCGGCGCTGCGCGGAAGAAACGGTCGCGCAGCTCCGCCCGCGCGATGTGCTTCTGCTGCACGACAACCACGCTTGGATCGGGCCGATCTTGGATCGCTTGTTACCGGCGCTGCAAGACTCGAAGCTCGGCGCTTAGTCGCAGGCCTACTTTTTCTTCCGCTTCACGGCCGGTAGAGAGAGGGGTGTGGGCGTTTGTTCGGTGGTCTCCGGCATCGGATTCTTCTCGGGCGCGGGCTTGGCCGCGCGGACGGCAGGCGAACCACCGGCGGAAAAGCCCAACGGCTTCAACAGTGCGGCGACTTCATCCGCTTCGCGGCGCGCGCGATCCGAATCGACCTTCGCCAAGGTGATGGCGACGTACCAGAATTTCTCCCTGTCTTTCGGGGACAAACTCTCGGGGTCGGCATCGAGTTCTTTCACCAGCGCCCGGTCGAACTTCAAGAGTTTGAGCCACTGCGACAGTTCCCGCCACGTCACCCCGTTCGACAAAACGGTTCCATCGTCCTTGGCAATCGTCCTTCCGATGAGCAGATGGAACACCCCGCGGAGTCGGCCGCCCGCCATTTGGCGGTCGCGGATCAGTTCGAGAACCTGTCGGGGGCCATCCATTCCGCAACTCCGCTCGACCGCGTACTCGCAAAGCACCACTGTGACGAAATTACCCGGGTTGCACAAGGCCCGTTTCTCGCCCGAAATGCCGAAGTTCTCCAGTTTCCCACCATTCCTCAACTGAGCTATCGCGGTACGAAACCTGCGATAGAATTGCGTTCGCTTCGTTCCCGCAGGAGAATCTCGCATGAATCGGTTCATCGCATTTGCCCTCTTCGCTACGGGCCTGTCCTTGGGTTCCGTTTGGGCCGCTCCGCCGACCCCGCGGGAAACCTTGAAATTGTCCCGCGATGTATTGGACGAACTCGAAGCGGCTCCGGAAAAGGCGATTCCCAAAGCGCTGCTCGACGATGCCGAGGCGGTGCTGATCGTGCCGAATACGATCAAAGCCGGGTTGGTGGTCGGCGGTCGGCTCGGTCACGGCGTCGCCGTGATCAAGGACAAAGACAAAGGCTGGGGGGATCTGCGATTCGTGGATCTCGGGGGAGCCAGCGTCGGCTTCCAAGCCGGGATCCAATCGACCGATGTCGTGCTCGTCTTCAAGACCCGCAAAGGGTTGGAACGACTCCTCGACGGCAAAACCAAGGTCAAGCTCGGGGCCGATGCGTCTGTCGCGGCCGGGCCCGTGGGCCGCGAAGCGGCCTTGTCCACCGACGGGAAGTTGAAGGCGGAAATCTACTCCTACTCGCGCAGTCGCGGCTTGTTCGCCGGCGTCTCGTTGGAAGGGGTGATCTTGAGTCCGGACGCGGTGACGGCTGCGGCGTTTGAAAAAGACACGACCGAACTGACCCGGCAAGCGGTCGACGACTTGAAGAAGCGAGTCTCGACGTTGAGTGCGGAAAAGAAGAAAAAGCAGGAAGACGATCCGGCCGCGATTCCGCAACCGATGCCCTTGCCCGAAGGAGTTCCGGCGCCGAAGAGCGGTCCGGTGCGCCGGTTGATCGACCGCATCCGCGGGGGATGAATGCCTCTTGTTAGCCCGACGCGCCAGCGAGGGAGTCAAGACCCTCGCTGGCGCATCGGGCTAACGCTTGGCTAAGCTGCCGGGGCCGCCTGCAAGAACGTTGCAGCGCCAAAACCGGATGGCGGCCCCGGTCAGCTTCAGCCGTTGGTTAGGCGTGCCTTGGTCTCAGCCAGCACCTGCCGAACGTGCTGATCGGACTCCGACGCGAGCACGGCGTCAATGGCCGGCAGCAGCCAGGAGCCATGCTCGGGGAAGTTGCCAAGGGCATCCGCCACCGCCGCCCGAAGATCGGGCGCGGGGTCACCCAAATAGGGAAGTAAGTGCCGCAGCCCCGCCGAAACCCCGCGCCGAATGGCTTCCATCATCGCGCGCTCCTCCTCGAGCGCCTCTTCCAGCGATCGACCCTGTCTGGCGAGTCTCGTACGCAATCTTTGCTCGCCATCGGCGCGAATCCCGTACTGAAGCACACCCTCTCCGGTCGCGATGGCACACAGCAGGGAGACGGCGCAGCCTGACGGTGAGATGGGGCAGCCTGAATCGTGTACGTCGGGGTGAGTCAGCAGCTCGAACAGGAACGGAATGGCGGCGGCCGATGCGGGGAACACGGTGCCCTGGTGCCAGATCGTCTCGTGCAATTCAGCGCATGCCTGCATCCACAGATCCGCGTCTTCGGACAGCAGCGAGCGGAGCAGTTCCGGCACGTCCATGGCCGGATCATGGGCATGCGTCAGAGACGACCAGTCGATCGTGTCGAGGCCTTCCAGCATCCTGCGTCCTGTGCCGCCTAACAAGAGTTTCACCCCACCGACGAATACTGATCCACCGGCGGCGGGGAGGCGTCCGCGAGCAAGTGCGTCTTCGGCACCATGACCGGCACGACGTTCTTCGCCAGCCCGACCTTACTCAACACCCATATGAACGTGTAGGTCAAGTCGATTTCCCACCAGCGGTGGCCGTGGCTGGCGGCGCGGGGGCTAGCGTGGTGGTTGTTGTGCCAGCCTTCGCCGTTCGTCAGCAGGGCCACCCACCACGTATTCCGGCTGCAGTCGCCCGTTTGGTAGTTCTGGTAGCCCCAGCGATGCGCGGCGCTGTTTACGAACCAGGTGATGTGCCAGACGTAGACAGTCCGCATCACGATGCCCCACGCGAACATCTGCGCCAGTCCCGTCACCATCCCATCGACGCCGCCGATTGCGTAGCCGATCCCCGCCGCCACTCCCAGCAACAGCACGAGGTGGGCGAGGTACGCCTTCCACCAGCGACCTCGCTGGTGCAAGCGCTTCAGGAAACGGTCGCGGAACAAGTCCGGTATGTATTTGGCGTAGGTGTCGAAGCCGTCCATGCGCGGGTCGTGGGTGTAAATCCACTGCATGTGGCCCCAATAGAAGTTGTCTTTGGGGCTGTGGGGATCGCCTTCTTCATCGCTTTTCTGATGGTGGATGCGGTGCGTGCAGACCCACTTGAACGGCGGACCTTCCAAACTGCAGACGCCGCACAGGATGAAGATTTTCTCGAGCCAGCGCGGGAACTCGACGGAGCGATGCGTCAGCAACCGGTGGTAAGCGAGGTTGATGCCGATGGAACCGAAGATGGCGTTGCCGACGAGCAGGTAGATCGGGAAGTACCACGTGAAGAACGGCTCGAAGAACGCGAGCGGAGTCAGCAGGTGAAAGATCACCAGGACGGCCACGAAGAGCGGAATCAATTTGGGCCGGGCGACTTCGGGCACGGGGGCAGCATCCACTACTGGGGACATCGACATGGAGGCGCACTCATCGGATATATCGACCCGCATGGTACCGCGGGCAAAGCGAATCCCGCTATTTCTCTCGGCGGATCGACCACTCGGTCAATTGCTCGAGGATCGCGCGGGATTCGGAGCGGGGCAGGGCGTCCAAAGAGGTTCGCGCGGTTCGCGCGTGCTCCTCGGCCATTCGTTTAGCATATTGTAGCGACCCCGACCGGATCAGGGTATCCGTCACTTTCTCACGCTGGTCGCGCCCCGGTCGCCGCAGGAGTTCGCGGAATTCAGTGGCTTCCTCGGCGGGCAAAGTGTTCAGCGCGTGAATCAACGGCAGCGTCATCTTCCGCTGTTCGAGGTCGGTGCCCAGTGTCTTCCCAGCTTTGGCTTCTTCCCCGGTGAGGTCGAGCAGGTCGTCGGCGATTTGAAACGCGATCCCGAGGCTGCGCCCGTAGGTGGCGAGCCGCTCCGCGACTTCGGGAGTTGCCCCGGCGTAAAGCGCTCCCAACCGGGTGGATACTTCCGTGAGCGCCGCCGTTTTACCGTCGATCATCGCGAAGTAATCGGCTTCCGTCAGGTTCCAGTTGCCGCGCTCGCGGGTTTGCAGTAGTTCGCCGGCGCAGACTTTGTTCGTGGCCGCGCCGATCAGTTGGCAGGCCCGGCCGTCCACGGTGCTGGTCAGGTGGAAGGCGTGGGTGAAGAGCATATCGCCGAACAGGATGCTGACCTTATTGCCCCATTCCGCATTGAAGCTGCCGTTGTGCCGGCGGGTCTCGGCTTCGTCGAGGACATCGTCGTGGACGAGGGTGGCGGTGTGGATCATTTCCACGGCGGCCGCGAGGATGTGGTGGGCCGGGGCGATTCGACCGCACGCCTTCGCGCTCAGGAAGACGAGAGCGGGCCGCAACCGCTTGCCCCGGTAGTGCCGGAGGTGCTGGATCATCGGCGTGACCGGCGAGCGGTGGTTCGCCAGCGTCTCGGCGAAGATCCGATCCGATTCGACGATGTCGGCGAGCACCGGGGCGAAGGGGTTGGGAGCCGGCCGCAGCGGGGTGTATTCGGTGCGGATGGGGAGATCCAGAGCGGGGAGTGCGGTCGTCATGATTTTGCTCCGGTTACGCCGGGACGCCCTCCCGGCTGTAGTCGCCGTGTTGGCCGCCCGATTTCTGGTCGAGCCGGATCGAATCCAAGCTCATGCCGCGGTCGACCGCCTTGCACATGTCGTACACGGTCAGACCCGCGACACTAACCGCAGTGAGCGCCTCCATTTCAACACCCGTCCGGCCGAAAACCCGCACCGTGGCGATAATCTGCACCGAGTCGGGCAACGAAGGCTGGAATTCCAGCTCCACGGAGTTGAGCGCGAGCGGGTGGCACAGGGGGATCAGATCCCATGTTTTCTTGGCCGCCATGATCCCCGCGAGCCGGGCGACCCCGAAGACATCCCCCTTGGAAATGCCGCGGTTCAGGATCAATTCGAGGGTCGCCGGTTCCATGCGGACGATTCCGGACGCCACGGCGACGCGGTGCGTCGACGGCTTTTCGCCGACGTCGACCATGCGGCTGGCCCCGGATTCGTCGAAGTGACTGAGCGGGTTCATGCGGATCGCCGTAAAACGGGGGAATGGGACTGAGCGTGCTCGAACCGGGATTGTATTCGCTGCTCGTGGGCCGTGGACGCGCCGGTTCTCGGCACTTGGGCGTGCCCGTCGGCGGCCCGGCCGATTCCCTCTCCTGCGCGCTCGGCAACGGATTGCTCGGGAACCCGACCGATGCCTTGGCGCTGGAAGTCACGCTGCTCGGGCCGACGCTGCGGGCCGAGTGCGACTTGGCGGCGGTCATCTTCGGTGCTCCATTCCAACTGTCCGGCGGCTTCGAGGTCGGCCGAAGCTTCAACCTCGCGGCCGGGGAGACGCTGAAAATTGGCGGCACGGCCAGCGGGTGCCGGGCGTACCTGTGTGTGACCGGGGGATTCCGCGGTCGGGAGATTCTGGGGAGCGCGTCGGCGATCGAACCCATCCGTCGAGGGGAGGTGCTAGCTTGCGGGCCATCGTCGTTGAAACCGCGCACGGGGTCGCGACCGACGGATTCGGGTTCCCATGTCCTCCGCGTTCTCCCCGGCCCTCAGCGGCACTGGTTTCCCGATGCGAATTTCTTCGAGCAGACCCACACCGTTTCCCCCGCGAGCAACCGCATGGGTCTTCGTCTCCTCGGAACCTCTCTGGTTCGCCCACCGCGCGAACTCGCCTCGGAACCGGTGGCGCCCGGGGCGGTGCAGATCACCAACGACGGCTTACCCGTGATCCTCGGCGTCGATGGTCAAACCATCGGCGGGTACCCGAAGATCGCCCACGTCATCCGGGCCGACCTCGACCGCCTCGGCCAACTCCGACCGGGCGATCCGGTGCGATTCGCCGAGGTTACTCCGGAGGAAGCCGAGGAGGCTCTGCAACAGAAATGGGCGAGGTTGAACCGCACGCTCGCCTTCTGGCGGCTCGGTTCAGAATTCGGCTAGACTCGTTGGCGAAGTGGGTTATACTCCGCCCACTCCTCGGTCGGTTCGATACTCCATGGAGGGAGCATCATGCGGAATCTCGCACTCGGCAGCTTGTTGATTTTCACTTCGGCCGCCGCCATCGCCTACGTGTATACCAAGCCCAACGAACAACCCGCCCCGACGCGAATCGCTGAGACGGAAGCGGCGCCGACGGGAATCGGTGCCGACGAGCCGGGTTGCCCGAGCTGCCAATCGAACGTCGTGGACGTGGTCGATCTCAACACCGCGTACCAAAGCGCCTCGCCGGTTCCCGGCGTCTCCTTCGACGAACCGCCGCTGGCCAAGCCGCGACCGCACTCGGTCATCCCCGCTCGCTTCGAGCAGCCCGCCCTCGAACTGGCCCCGTCGCCCCGCGACGCGGCGGAGCTGGCCCCCGCGCCGCGTTCGGTGAAGTAGTCACTCTTCTTTCGGCTTCTCCGCTTGCCATTCGACCACCGCCGCCGTCTTCGTGGCGGCGGTTCCGTTTTTGTAGCTGCCGTCCAGAACGAAGATGAGCGATTGCACGGCGTGCGTTTTGCGGTCGTAGACCGCGATGCCCGTACCCGCGGAGGTCGCGGTGATGGGGAATTTCGGATTCCCATCGCGTGAGTGTT
>JANOSQ010000697.1:0-2772 GCA_031415915.1 Fimbriiglobus sp.
GTCACGATGATCAACCTCGGCACCGGCGGGGCGGGGAACAATTTGCTCCTCGACCTGATGACCGGGATGACCGCCGACGCCGCGATGAAGCGCTTCGATTTGAAGCTCTTGAAAACCGATGCGAATTACGTCTACCTCGAAGCCAAGCCGAAGACGGCCGACGACAAAGCCGAGTTCGAGACGATGACGCTCGTACTCTGCAACGCGGAGGTCAAAGGTCGGGCGTACATCCCGCGGATGGTGATCCTGCGGAAAGCCAATGGCCAGCAGACGGAATCGTGGGATTTCCCCGACCCAAAGGTGAACCCGGACTGGATCGAGAAAAAGCATTTTGAGCCGGCCGAGCCACCCAAGGGCTGGCGGGTTCAAAAAGCGGAAGCGCCCAAAGCGGCCCCCATCTCCACGCCCGGCGGGAAACTCCCGATTCCGGGCGGCAAGTGATCGCAATGGAACCTCTCATGGCCTTCTCACCCCCCACCGCGCACATTCGTGGGTAGTATTCGACCGGCGAGAAGGGCCACGCGTGTTGGCTCCGGCGCCGTTGTCGGCGGTTCCCCTACCGCCCGGAGTTTCCCCATGAAGTCGATCGCCCGATGGATGTTGACGGCCGCCCTCGCGGTGTTTGTCGCCGGTTCGGTTCAAGCCCAGCGCCCGCAACCCGGCCAAGGTGGCCGCGCCGGCTTCGGCGGGCTGCAAATTTCTGCCGTCCTGACGAACAAGGATCTGCAGGAAGAACTGAAGGTCACCGACGACCAAAAAGGCAAGCTCAAGGATGTGACGGCGAAGTCGGCCGAGATCACCAAGAAGATGGCCGACCTGCGCGGCGGCGGTCAACCCGACCGCGAGAAGATGGCCGAACTCATAAAGGAAGTGACCGCCATCGGCGAAGAAGTCAAGAAAAACCTGACGGACGACCAAAAGAAACGCTTCAAGCAGATCGAAATCCAAGCGATGGGCCTGCGGGCGTTCGCCAACGCCGACGTGGTCAAAGCGCTGACGATCACCGACGACCAGCAGAAGGCCCTCAAGGAAGTCGCCGACGCGACGCAAAAAGAAACCTCCGACCTCCGCAAGGAACTCGGCCTGCCCGCCGGCGGCGGTCGCCCGCAACCCGGCGCCTCCCCGCCGGACGCCGAAGCGCTGAAGAAGTTCGCCGAGAAATCCAAGCCGATGACCGAAGCCGCCATCGAGAAGTCGGTCAAGGCCCTGACCGCCGACCAACAGAAGCAATGGACGGAAATGATCGGCACCAAAGTCGACACCAGCAAGTTCACCGCCCGCCCGATGCGGACGGCCAACTGAGCGATTTGAATCGAGAAATCGGAGAGCGGAGTGGAAGGCCACTCCGCGTTTTCGTTTCCCGGCGGCGATGCCCGACGAGCCGGACGCGTCAGCGACGGATCGCGTCCCGAACGGTGTGCTCCCGAATCTCGATGTTGAGCAATCGGTCTCGCTCACGCTTCCGGCTCGTCACAAGCCGTCGCCGCGACATCCCTCATGCAATTCTCACTTGCATTCCATTATCCATTGACCCCAGAATGGCGGTTGGAGTCGACCCCTCGACCCACACGTCTTTTCCTTTCCGGAGTTTCGATCATGCGAACTTGGATTCTCACAGCCGGCCTGCTGATCGCGGCCGTCGGCTCGGCCCAGGCCCAACGACCGGGCGGCGGCGGTGCATTCCCCGGCGGCAGTGGATTCGGCGGCGGCGGTGCCGGCGGGCAGAACCTCAAGTCCCTCGTGGTCACCAACAAGCCCCTGCAAGAAGAGCTGAAGGTCAGCGACGAACAGATCGAGAAACTCAAGGAGTTCGCCGCGAAGCAGGCCGAAGCGATGAAGGGCTTCGCCCAGTTCGGCGGCGACGAAGAAGAGCAAATCGCCCGCATGGAAGTCCAGCTCAAGCTGATGAAAGAGCGCGTCGCCTTCATGAAGACGGCCCTCAACGCCGAGCAGCACAAGCGCATCGGCCAGATCGAAAAGCAGCAGATGGGTATGAACGCCTTTACCAGCGCCAAGATCGCCAAGGAACTCGCCGTCACCGAGGAACAATCCGAGAAGATTAAGACGATCAACACCGACATGAATAAGGAAATGCGCGAGATGTTCACCGGCGGTTTCAACGAAGAGAGCCAGAAGAAGATGGCCAGCCTCCGCGGCGAAACCCAAGAGAAGATCGAAAAAGTGCTCACCGACGACCAGCGCAAGAAGTGGAAAGAGATGACCGGCGAAGCCTTCGACATGGCCAAACTGCGGCCCATGCGCCAAGATCGGTGAACCACGGAACCGGCGGTGAAACGCAATCGCCCCGCGGAAACACCCGCGGGGCGTTTTGACGCGCATCGCCGACGCTTGGACGCAGGAAGCCGGCGAATTCGACTCAACCAATCCGGGGCCTTGTGTAAAAACGATCGGGCGCTGCCGAGCTTCTGCCTCGGCACCCTACTCTCACGCGTCGACGCCGACGAAGGGGTTCATCCGCTTTTCGCGGCCGGTGGTGGTGGTCGGCCCGTGGCCGGGGAAGACGAGGGTGTCGTCGGGCAACGGCCAGAGCTTGGCGACGATCCCCGCTTTCAGCGTGGCGAAACTGCCGCCGGGGAAGTCGGTGCGGCCGACGCTCCCTTCGAAGAGCACATCGCCGCCGAGCACCCACTTCGGCGACGCCCCGTGGACGATGTAAACGACGTGCCCCGGTGAGTGGCCGGGGATCTCGCGGACATCGAGTTCGATCCCGGCGACGGTGATCGTCTCGCCGTCCTTCACCAGTTTGTCCGC
>JANOSQ010000698.1:0-3595 GCA_031415915.1 Fimbriiglobus sp.
GCCGCCATCGTATTTGAATTTCCACTGCTGCCGGCCGGTGGAGTGGTCGATCAGCACGAGCAGTCCGGCTTTGGTCTGCACCGCGATTTGGTTCTCGTCCAGAACCTGCACCTTGGCCAGCCCGTCCGACTGGCCCGAAACCGGTACGTAAGCCGACCACTCGTTGCGGAGATTCAACCGTTCGAGCGCGTCTTTCGAGGGCGGATAGGCCCGCGACGAGATGGCGCTCGGTTGTGCGAGCGCCGAGGACATCGCCAACATCGAGACGGTCAGCGCGAAGAACATCCGCATGGCAACACTCCGAATGGCCGGACTCCAACCTTTCCCTGAGCATACCACCTCGAACCGGGGCAGCGGTAGCTCCGTTGTTCGGAACGCGGGTCGTGAAGCGGGCCGGGGAACCGGGCATGCCGATTGTACCGCCGACGCCGGGGTCATTTCTTACCCAAGGCCCGTTTCTTCGCAAAAAAACCCGAGAGCAAAGCCGCGCACCGCTCCCGCTCGACCCCGGCCACCACTTGGCAGCGGTGGTTCAATCGCGGGTCGTCGGTGATCTGAAAGAGGGAGTGGCACGCCCCGGCTTTCGGGTCGGCGGCCCCGTAGACGACCACCGGCACGCGGGCCTGCACAATCGCCCCGGCGCACATCGGGCAGGGTTCGAGGGTCACATAGAGAATGCATTTCTCGAGCCGCCACGATTTGAGCGCCGCCGCCGCTTGGGTGATCGCCACGATCTCCGCGTGGGCAGTGGGATCTTGGAGTCGCTCCCGCTGGTTGTGGGCCGAGGCGATGATTTCCTGGCGTTCGAGCGAAACGATGATCGCCCCGACGGGCACTTCGTCTTCCGATTCCGCCATCGCAGCCTCTTCCAGAGCCATCCCCATGTGATGGAGGTGGAACGGGTTCTGCGGATCGGCGAACGCGGAGAAGTCGAGCATGGGGAGTTCCAATCACACCGGCAGCGGCTTTCCTTTGGTTTCCGGGGCGAACCAAATCAACCCGAAGCCGATCACGTAGACCCCGGCGGCAACCGAGCAGGCCAAGGCGTAGTCGTTGTCGAAAGCCTTCAACAACGCCCCCGTTTGCAGCGAACCGATCGACGCGAGGATGCGCCCGAAATTGTAGCCGAAGCCCTGACCCGTCGCCCGGACGCGGGTTCGGAACAACTCGGGCAAGTAGAGCGGTAGCCAACCGTAGAACGACGCCGTGACCATGCCCACGATCCCGGCCGTGAGGACGAAGACCCAATCGAAGCGGGTGTTGAAGGTGTAGAAACTGTAGAGGGTGATCGCGGAGAGCACGCACAGAATGGCGTAAGCGGGCCGCCGGCCGATGCGATCCCCCAACAGCGCGGCGAAGATGCAGCCGACGGAGGCTCCGAACGCGGAGGCCGCTTGCGTCATCGGCCGCGCATCCGGGTTCGTCGTTAGCGTATCGACGTAATTGTAGACCCACATCACCCCGCCCCACGTCGCCAACAGCGGGACGCCGCTCAGGGCCGCAGCGAGCATCATCCGGCCGAGCGTGTGCCGGCGTTCTTGCGGTGTTTCGCCCGAGCGCTTCAAAAATTGCCGGGCCGGGTAGAGGTAGCAGAACCCGATCAGCGCGACGCCGATCAGGGTACCGATGATCTTGGCGAACCAGTTCGTGTCGAGCACCCACAAAGCGAGTACCCCGGCCCCGACGACCGCCCCGGCGAGCACGACGAGTAGATCGAAGCCCGACCACTTCGACGCCACGCCCTTGCGTTGATCCTCTTTCCACGCCGCCGATTCTGGGACGAACAACCGCAAGAACAGGGTCAACAGCGACGGCAGCGCCCCGACGAGCATCAGCAGTCGCCAGTTCCCGTTTCGCGTGAGGATGGATGTGGTTTCGAGCGGAACCCCGATTGCCGCCAACCACCCCGGGAGTTCGGCGCCGATCTGGTTGATGCCGAGGGCGATCACGGCGAGTAGCAGGTAACCGAAGTTGCCGAAGGCGCCGATCCACCCCGCGAGCCAGCCGCGCGACGCGTTCGGCCACATCTCCATCACGAGCGCCACGCCCAACGCCCATTCGCCGCCCATGCCCAACGCCCCGGCGAAGCGCAGCGTCGCCAATTGCCACGGCGCCACGACGAACGCGCACAACCCCGAACATCCGGCGTATACGAGCACGCTGAAGGTCATGGCGCGGACGCGGCCGACGCGATCCCCGAGCCAGCCGAACAAAACCCCGCCCGTAGCGGCGCCGATGAGAAACCCCGCGTTGATGACCGAGAACCAAATGCCGAGGTCACCCGCGCCGTCAGTTCCCAGCAACTCGCGCAGCGCTTGCCGGCCCACGAGCGGGAACAGTCCCATCTCCAAGCCGTCGAACATCCAGCCCAACAGCGCGGCCACCAGCGCCAACCACCGGGCGCGCGGGGAGATCGTCATTCGGAGCCTCGTCGCGAAATCGCGGAACGGGCAGCATGACGGCCGACGCCCGCTTCGGCAAGGGGTTGACACCCGCTTTCCAAACGGGGTAAGTTGCCCGTTGGTATTCCACCGCATCCCGAGAAGGCCGCGTGCCGCGATTCGCCGAGACTTTCGACGCCGCCATCCGCGACCGCGCACCGGGCTTTCGCAATCGGCTCATCCGCGCCGCCTGCTGGTGGTTGCGGGTTCCCTATGCCCTCTGCGTCCGATTCCGCAACCGCCGCTTCGACCGGGATCCGCGTAGGGCCGTGCGCGTCCCGGTTCCTGTGATCTCCATCGGCAATCTCACGCTCGGCGGCACGGGTAAAACCCCGGCGGTCGAATATTTCGCCCGCCATTTGCGGAGCGCGGATCGTCGGGTCGCGATCCTCAGCCGCGGGTACGGCAGCGAGTCCGGCCCCAACGACGAAGCGCTCCTGCTCGAAGAAAACCTCCCCGATGTCCCGCATTTGCAGGGCCGCGATCGCGTCGTCCTCGCCGGATCCGCGCTCGAAGAACTCGAAAGCGAAGTGCTGATTCTCGACGATGGATTCCAACACCGCCGGTTGCATCGCGACTTCGACATCGTGCTCATCGACGCCACGCGCGATCTCGCGGACGAGTACTTGTTCCCGAGGGGATTGCTCCGCGAGCCGATGGAAGGATTGAAGCGGGCCCACGCCGCGATTCTCACGCGCTGCGATCAAGCCGACCCCGACAGCGTGCAGAAACAACTCGCGGACTTGGCTCGCCGCTTTCCCAAGCTTCAACTGGCAACCGCTCGACACTCGGCCGTCGAATGGCTCCGCGAAGGTCGCGATCCCCTCGACCCCGGCGAAATGAATGGGCGGGCGGTCGTCGCCTTCTGTGGCCTCGGGAATCCCGATGCCTTTCGGAGCACGCTCGCGGATCTCGGGGCGACGGTACTCGCCTTCCGCACCTACCCGGATCATCATCCCTACACCCGCGACGATGTCGAAGCCCTGCGGGCTTGGGCTGCGACGTTTCCGGCGCAAACGCACGTCGTGACGACCCAGAAAGATTGGGTGAAGTTGCGGACGCCCGATCTCGCCGGCCGGCTTTTGCTCGCCCTCCGGGTCGGGTTCGCCTTCGAGACCGGCGAGGCCGAGCTGCTGGCCCGCCTCGATTCGATG
>JANOSQ010000699.1:0-4295 GCA_031415915.1 Fimbriiglobus sp.
CCTTCAAGTAGCGCACGCCGAGCAGCCGCACGGGTTCCACCGATTCGACCGCATTCCACGCGATGGTTCGGCGCAGGCCCAATCTGCCGGGGAGTTCCACGCCCGAAGTGTGGATGTTGAAACGGCCGAGATGGGAAGCGAGGAGCGACGTCGGGATCAACGCGACCCCGGCCGCGGCGAGTGCCGCGCCGAAGAGCAACCGGTCATCGACCGTCGGCCCTCGGCTCGACCACGCCACCACGGCGAGGATGGCGCCGAGCACCAATTGCGTCGGGACGCTGAGCATCAGGTACAACCGCAGCGGCGGCGGGTAGAAGACCATCCGCGCTACTCCGTCCACTTGGCTTTCAGCTTGTCGCCGAGCTGCTTCTTCAGCGTCTCGTAGTCCGCCGGATCCATCCCGCGGCCGTTGAAGTAGACCGCCTCGATCTTCGGCATCGCGAGCATCGACTTGGGCAACCGGTTGAGAGAGGCGTAAGTCAGGTCGAGGACTTTCAAGGATTCCAACCCCGCGAAGACGTCGTCCGGGAGCAGGCCGAGTTGCTCCATCATGATGAGTTCTTCGAGGCCGGAGAGGTGGGCGAAAACTTTGTCGCCGATGGCGATGGGGTCGGTCGGCTTGCCACCGTTGTGCAGCAGCGACGCGAACCACAGTTTCTTGAGGTTCGGCAGCCCGGCGAAGTCGCCGTCCTTGAACGACTTGATGTGGATGTGCGGCAGCCTCAATTCCTTGACCGTCTCCAGTTCGGTCGGGGTCATGTCCGCGTACTTCTTTTTCAGCGCCTTCTCGAGGGCGACGGTCACGGGCGCCGAACGCTCGATCGGTTTGTTGTCCGCGAGCAGTTGGCCGAGCGAAACCGGAACCACCAACAGCGACAGGAGGAATGCTCTCATGGCATCACCGGGGAAAGGGGAATTGGAAAGGGCGGGAACCGACCCTTCCAGATTGACCGATCGCCGGGGACAAGTCAAACGGATTGTGGGCGAGGGGTGTAGCAACGATTCTTGGAGTTTGCCACACGAGCCGGACGCGTGAGCGACGGGCCGATCATTTGAATCGGCTTCTGCACGGGGGTGTCTCCGCGGGGCTGATCGAGCGATTCCGCCAGTTGCAAGTGGGCTTCTTCCCGTGTGACCGGTGCATTCTGCTCCACTGGAAATGATACCCGATTCGCGCCAACCCACCGGCGCAAACCCACCCCGATTCCGTACAATGACACATCAGTGTCACCCCGGAAAACAGGGGCCGCGCGCATGAGCACCGAGACGATCCTCCCGCCGCAGGGCGAGTACACCGAAGACAACATGAAGACCCTGAAGGATGCCGCGCACATCCGTCAGAATCCCGGCATGTACTGCAAGAACATCCAGATCGTGCTCCACGCCGACGGCTCCTGCTTGATCGCCGAAGACGGCCGTGGATTTCTATGCGGCACTGACCTACGCCGCCGATAACTTGGAAGAGATCCAATTCGACCTTGAATCTGACCGGCGTGCCACTGAGGCAGGGGTGAAGCAGCCGTCGAAGTACCGCGAAACATTGGTGGCTCAGAGTCAAGGAATGTCGTGAGTTCGAAACCGATTATCTACTACACCTTCTACGAATTCGATGTCCTCGAATCGCTAGCGCGCTTGACATGGAAGGGATTTTTCCGGAAGCATCCCAAAATGCGAAAGATGATTTCTCAAGAAGTCGAAAACTCATACCATCCCGAAGAATTTAATGGATGCAAACCCACTTCACTTAGCCTGAGTGATATTTTGAACACAAAAACGCTTGCGTGGACCCTTCGCCGCTGCGATTCTCAATTTTATACGATGAGCTGGATCCTTGAATGCGTCCCGGAGCTACGCACCCTAAATATTCAAACGTATTCCGTCGCTGATAGTGAGGCGCTTGTCGCTGCTGGCATCGATTGCTGGGCGCGAGGAATTGTTAGGGAGGCGACTCTCCGCGCCATACTGAAGCTCCACGACTTTAACCAAGGATGTCTCCATGTATTAAACTTGCCCAAGAAAATATTGGCCAAACTCGAACAATTCAGCTGGTGGCATTTGCAATCGAAACCACTCTTCTCCTGGCAGGGTGCGCGGTGGCAGTCGGAGAACTATGGTTACTTCGTCGACAACTGCCTGAGGGTGGCAGATACAAGACGATTTGTGAAATTCCTTGAACTGGCTTGGCAAGAAAACCAGCCAGTATCGTACATCGAGTCCTTGTCTGACGGCTGGCCTCTCTCGGTCGAAACCGATCCTTTGCCAAAGTTTCGAGAGTTGGAATTAAATCGAATGTTCTCGCAAAACGCAGGAAGAATCCTGCGATTCAAGAGGCCGTGTTTGATTCAGTCTGTCAGCGATGGTTGATGATTCAACATTTCTGTACATCTTGAGTTAGCCGTTATTACAGTGCTGGTTCATCAATTCTGCAAACTTTGTCCACGAAATTTGCACGCCGGTCTTCCTCTTGCCACCGTACCACGTGATTGACCCACGCCCGAGTAAAATCGTGCCGATTTTCTCGCCGTCCGCATGAACATCAAATCGTACGGCTGATCCTGACTTGGTTAGCTCTGGCACTTCAATAGTACAGCGTACACTGTGCTTTCTACCTGCTGTCTTCACCGCTGGCGTCTCGGCCGCTTCGGCGTTCTCTTGCTCTGAGTATGTGCCGATCAGCTTGTCCAGCACGGCGGGTTCGGTATCGGCCAGCACCGCCTCGGTCGCGGCCAAGGTCGTTTCCAACTCTGCGATCCTGGCTAAGAGCATGTCGTTGTCGTGGATCGAAGCCATCGGCTTCGAATCGCCCTTGGCACCGCCCTTTCTGCCAGCCTTCGATTTTGCCATAAATTTACCCTGTACGATCCTTTTGTGAAGGCACCTGTCCTAGTAGGGCAGATGGAAGCATCATCTCCGGTCATGGATTCAATAGCAAGTGAACACCACTTTGGTTGTTTCCAGCCCTAACGTCGGTCCAATGCCCACTGATCCAGTAGTGTGACAGGCTGACCCATTGCACGCAGTAAGCCAATAATTGTAGCAGCCGATGGCTCTTGCGTGTCCCCGTTCAGTATCTTGGCGATCCCGCCTCGTGTGATGCCGGCGACTTTACCGATCTTCACCCAACTCAGCGTGGTTCGCTTCTTCGCTTCTCGCAGAACCTCGGCGAGCGTTTTGGTTGCGGTCAATCTTTGTTCCCATTGGGATACAGTAATAACATTGCCAGACTTGTCGTAGACGTAGCCGCCTCGAGCACTCTGGCCAGGTGTGTAATCTCCTGGACGTGCATTCTTGTGTTTTTGATTGAGCGGTAGCTCACCAGCCGCAATCATTTGCCGACGCACCAAACCCACCAATCCTTTTGAGAAGTTGCCTTTCTTGGCCAACTCACGGTCGGATTTCTTTCTGCTTTTGTCTGCAAGGATTGCTTCACGAACCATCATCCGTTTGTGAACGTCCGGACTCCTGCTACTCATGGTGTGCCTTTTGTGTTGCGGCCGCGCGGTCAGTTCCCTATCCTACGCATGTGACTGCGTATGTGAAGGAAATTTGCCGAATTGTCATAAACTCCAACACCCATTGGCTCCAATAGAGCAGGTTGGAGTCGTCGCGGAAGGCTTTCAAGCTTCCGGGTAATCCCTACGCTGGAGCGCCGAATTCCCACTCCCCGTTCCATATAATGACAGAATAGTGTCACTTCGGAAAATAGGGCTACGCGCATGAACGAGGAAAGAGCTCACGGTTTGGGTTTTGAAACGATCACCCACGGTCCGCCACTGAGTCGACGGCCACCACAGCAACCGCCAGAACTGAACCTCCCCCCGCAGGGCGAGTACACCGAAGACAACATGAAGACCCTGAAGGATGCCGCGCACATCCGTCAGAATCCCGGCATGTACGTCGGCAACACCGCGGCCTCCGGGCTGCACCACCTCGTCTACGAAATCGTCTACAACTCCGTCGACGAAGCCCTCGCCGGGTACTGCAAGAACATCCAGATCGTGCTCCACGCCGACGGGTCGTGCTCGATCTCCGACGACGGCCGCGGGATCCCCGTCGGCATCAAAGCCGACTCGGGGAAATCGACCCTCGAAGACGCCCTCACCATCGCCGGGACCTCCGGCAAGTTCGACAACAGCGCCTACCGCGTTTCGGCTGGCCTCCACGGCATGGGCGCCAAGGCGATGAACGCGCTCTCCGAGTGGTGCGAAGCCGAGGTGCGCCGCGACGGCCGCGTCTGGCAGATGGAATTCGAGCGCGGCTACGCCGTCAGCGAACTGAAGAACCTCGGCCCCGCC
>JANOSQ010000700.1:0-4494 GCA_031415915.1 Fimbriiglobus sp.
CGAGCAACGCGAGCAACGCGAGCCACTTGAACCTGCGGGGCACCAGATTGAGGATCGGTCGGGGCGCGCGGGCGATGGCGCTCGGGGAGGGCATGGCGTATCCTGCGTGGTCGGGGCGATTCCTTCGTGCGTAAAGTACCCCAAGCGTCGGTGCGAAACTATGCGAATCATCCCGGTGATCGATGTGATGGGCGGGGTCGTCGTCCGGGCTGTGGCCGGGCGGAGGAGTAAGTACCGACCGCTGCGCAGCGCGCTGACCGATTCGATCGACCCACGGGTGGTCGCCGAAGCGTTGGGGAATGCGACGGGGGCTGCGGAGTTGTACGTCGCCGACTTGGATGCGATTCTCGGCGATGGGGTTCTTTCCATCGACCCTTCTCGATTTCCGGGAACCGTGCTGTTCGACGGCGGTCTGCGGACGCTGGAACAGTTGGAAGCGATGCGGAATCGGCCTAATGTGCGACCCGTCGTCGGCACCGAAACGTGGACGGTGCCCCCGACCGCTTGGCCGGAGCCGTTCCCGGCCATCCTCTCGCTCGATTATTTCCGGCGTGAGTTCCGCCGGGGTTGGCCCGGAATGGCTGAGGCCACCGCGCTCGCCGAGCGCGTCGCTTCCATCATCGTCCTCGACATCGCCCGGGTCGGGACGGGGCAGGGGAGTGGTACCGAAGCGATCCTCCGCGAACTTCGGCTCAGATATCCGAAGCTCGAATTGATCGCGGGGGGCGGTGTGAAGGATCGCGAGGATATCCGCCGGCTCGAAGACGCCGGGGCCGACGCGGTGTTGGTCGCGTCGGCTTTGCACGACGGCTCACTCCTTTGGCTTGGCTAACTTCCCCAGCGCTTCACCCGTCAAGCGGTAACTCGTCCAGCCGGTGTGCGGCACGGCCCCGAGCCGCTCGTAGAAGGAAATCGCCGGGGCGTTCCAATCGAGCACGGCCCATTCCAAGCGGGCGCAATCGCGAGCCACGGCCAGCTTCGCGAGTTCGACGAACAACTGGTGCCCGAAACCGCGGCCGCGGTACTCCGGCTTCACGAACAGATCTTCGAGGTAGATACCGGGTTTGCCGCGGAACGTGGAGTAGTTGTGGAAGAAGAGCGCGAAGCCCACGACGATACCACCGTCTTCGGCGAGCAAACATTCCGCGTAGGGCCGGGGGCCGAACAAGTGCTCGGCCAAATCGACTCCGCGAATCACCACGTCGTTTTCCAGCTTCTCGTAGACCGAGAGCGCGCGGATCAAATCGAGGATCACCGGGACATCGGTTCGGTTGGCGGGGCGGATCATTTCGGTACTCCACTTCGGCGAACGGGGTCGATTCTCAGCCCCGAACCGATTACAACCGGGCCGGTAACACACTGCGCGGGGTGGCGATGGACTGGCAACGTTTCCGCACGGGGTTCTCCCGATCGATCGAGACACCGCGCGGTGTCTACTCCCGCTACCCCGCCGGCATGACCCTGTACGCCTTGCCGTTCGTGGGGATCACCTACCTCGCGGGTGCCGACCTCGACGACCCGAAAACAATCGATGCCCTCGACCGCTTGGCCGCGGCGGGGGTAGCTGTTCTCCTCGGTCTGCTCTTCTTCCGCTCAGCGATTCAATTCGCTCCGCCGCCAACGGCACTCGCGACGACGTGGCTACTCGCCATCGGCTCGGGCGTCTATTCCACGATCTCGCAAACGCTGTGGCAACACGGCGGCGTGATGATCGGCTTCTTGCTGCTGTTGAACGTGGAATGCCATCCGAGGTTGCGACACTCGCGCTGGGGCTTGGCGGTACAGGGGTTCGCCGTCGGCACCATGTTCGCGTGCCGGTTGTCGAGCGGATTGCTCGTCGCCGCCTTCGGGCTTTGGCTCTTGGGCCGCGATCCGCGCCGGGCATTGAAGTTCGGGCTCGCCGCCGCGGTCGGCCTGCTGCCTTGGATGCTCTTCTACTTGCTCGCCTACGGCACCCCTTTGGGGCCGGCGCAATCGCAAATGGCGGCCGGGGGGTGGCGCACCGACTTGCTCGAACCGCTCGCGGGGGTGTTGTTCAGCCCCGGCCGCGGGTTGTTCGTCTACCAGCCTTGGGTCGCGCTTGCGCTGTGAGGGCTTTGGCTCGGGCGGCACTCGGGCCGGACATGGATGTTGGTCGCGAGTGCGGTGCTGCACATCCTGCTGATCTCGGGTTGGACTTGCTGGTGGGGTGGCTCGGCCTGGGGGTCGCGATTGCTCTGCGAAACGCTGCCCTTGTTCGCGCTGCTGTGCCTTCAGCCGATTGAGGCGATCCTCAAATGGAAATGGGGCCGGGCCATCGTGATCGTCGGCATCGCGCTCGCCGCAGTGCCCCACGCCGCGGGGATCTGGTGCTTCGGTCTCTCCGCCAATTGGAAACTCGAAGACGAAGCGAGCATGTGGAACCCGCCAGCGTGGGTAACGTTGCTTTGACTATTTCGGCCTGCCGAGCGATTCGAGGAACGCCAGGAGATCGGCCGCTTGCTGCGGGGTGAAATCGGCGAGCAGGCCGCGCGGCATCAGCGATTCCCGGGCCGGGGTGAAGCTTTCGACCTCGTCGAGCTTCACCGTCACGACTTTGGCCAGCGCATCTTTCAGCGCGATACCCCCGGCGTCCTTCTTCACGAGCACCCCCGTGACCGAACGGCCGTCGAGCGCTTTCAGCGTGTACGCTTGGAAGGCCGCATTGACCCGCCGCGAGGGTTCGAGCAAACTGTCGAGCCAGTCGTCCTTCGTTCGGGTTCCCGTGAGCTTCGCCAAGTCGGCGCCGATTTCGTGGCCTTTGTCCGCGTGCCTGTGGCAGGCGAGGCATTGCGAACGCTCCGCGAGGAACAGCGCTTCGCCGCGCTTGGCGTCGCCGGTGAGGGCGAGGATCGCTTTGGGTCGCGGGTTCTGGCCGAGCTTGCGGTCCCCTTTCTCCGGCGGGAAGTAGCCCTCGAACAGATCGCGCGTCGGGCCGGGCGGGAGCTTCTTCGCGGCGGTGAAGATGGCCGAGGATTCGTTGCAATCGCACCCGGCGTCGAGCGCCGCCAGGATCGCCCCGAGCGGCGACGCGAGCTTCTTGTCGAGGTTCTCGAACGCGAGCTCGGTCGGCCCGTGCTGCCGTTTGCCGAGTTCATCGATCCACGCTTTCATCAACTCGATGCCTTTGAAGTCGACCATTTCTGCGCCGATGTGCGGCATCCGATCCTTGCCGAACTTGGCCATGCGCCACAGCAGCGTGCTCTCCTCCGGGAACCCGGCTTTGATGATCCGCGGATCCTTGAGCCCGAAGTCGCCGCGCGTCGGACGGGTATCGAGCACGCCCTTCTTCAGGTCGGCGCCGGTGGTCAACTCGAAGCTCACGGCTCCGCCCCCGCCGTTGCGGTGGCAGTGCGAGCAATTCACGTGCAGGTAACTACGGGCGCGCTCGTTGAGCTTCGCCGTATCGTCGGCGGGGTTCGTCAGTTTCGCCAGTTTCGCCGCGGACTTCTCGTCGTAAGCCGGGTTCGGTTTGCCGTCCCCTTTCACGCGTTTAAGCAGGCCGCTCTCGCACAGCTCGCGCAGCTGGTTCTTGCCCGGTTCGACCTCGAGGTTCAGTTGACCGACGTTGAACGCCAGCGTCGTTTCGGCCCACGGGGTGTGGCACGTCAGGCACTGCGTCCGGCTGGCGAAGTTCCACGTTTGTTCGCGTTTGCCGCCGGGCACTCGAACGTCGTCCACCGCGATCGGCTTCTCGGAACCATCCGCGGGTACGAGGTCGGCATCCGATTGATCGTCGCGCCACGCGTAAGTGTAGGCTTGCCAATACGAGCCGTCGTAATGCAGAATCTGCGTCTCGACGCGGCGATGTTGCTTCGGCTTCACTTCCAGTGTCAACGTCCGGCCGAGCACCGAATCTTTGGGGAAGTGGAACTGGTACGGTAGCCAGTCGATGGTGCCGCCGAGGGCTTTGCGGCCTTCGATGTCCAAGATAGGTTTCGTCCCCGGCACCGCGATGAAGCGCGTCGCCGTGGCCCCGTCGTTCCACATCGGGGCGTTGATGGCGAAGCCGCGCACCCCCTCGGCGAGCGTGTGCTTCGCGGCATCTTTGAACAGTCCCGTCTCGCTCAGCTTGGTCGGGAATTTCTTCGGGTCGTAGGCGGGTTGCGTATTCGCTTCCAACGTGTGGACTTTGCCGGTGTCGTAGTCCAGCAAGAAGAGTTCGCCGTCCGCGTCTTCGCCGAAAGCGACGATCCGCACCGTCGGCGCCGTGATGTCCTTCAGTGACACCAGCCTGTCACCGTCGAACTTCGCGGCCCAGACGCGCTTGGTCATGTAGTCGCCGAAGATGTATTGCCCGGCGAGTTCGGGGAACTTCTTGCCTCGGTAGACGTAGCCCCCCGTGACACTGGCCGCTTGCGAGTGGTCGAGTTCTATGGCGGGCGCCCGCACCGGTGTCGGGCCCACTTTGAAGTGCGTATTGATCGGCTGCCGGGCTTCTTGGACGCTCCAGCCGTGGTTGCTCCCTTTGTCGAG